>JAKSBL010000284.1 GCA_022361115.1 Spirochaetota bacterium
AGAAAAAGGTAGAAAATTTAGAAGAAGAATTAGCCCTTTTTAAAAAGAAAATATCAGTCAACAACATTATTGATTACAAGCTCTATTCAAAGATGCAAAATGGTTTAGTCGATGAACTCAATGTCACTCCAGGAAGTTATGTTGATATTGAGACGACTCTCTTTACCTTATTAGAACTGGAAACCCTCTATATTACAGCAGATATACCTGAAGAATTTATCAAAGATATTAAACCAGAAGCAAAAGCAGAAGTGATACCAGTAGCTGATAAAAGCTTAAACTATCCAGGCAAAGTAACCAAAGTCTCTGGCATTGCCCATGAAAACAATGGAGAAACAGTAATAGCCATCGAAATCGAATTGGATGAATATGATGATTTTTTACTTCCCAACTTTAATGTGGATGTAAAAATATATTATTAATCTTAAAAAAGTTTTTTCCTAAAATAATTTTATCATATTTTCTTTTTTTTTATTTTTTTTGAATTCTAAAAAAAATTTCAGCAAGTTTATATTACAATAGTAATTATGAAAAAAGATCCTATTGACTATTTTATTGACTTCATCCTTTTTTTTAGCAAACCAATAATCAGACAAAAAGAACTGACCTCCATTGATAAATTACTGATTATGGAAGAATACCAGGCAGAAAAGAATATCAGTCTTTTTCGCTGGATTGCTGTTAGTGCAATTCTAGTTTTTTCCATTATATTATTGTTTATTGGAAAAGCCACCCGGTTTCATTCAACTGTTCTACCTATCATGATCATCACAATTCTTTGCAGCAATGTCTGGTTGAAAATTCTCATTTTAGGTAAAAAAGAGGAGGTGATTTATAAGCTCTATTATCGGATTTTTAAATATTTTTTTGTCACCTATGATGTTGTGACCATTTCCATTTTAGTATTAACTCTGGTTAAAAATCAGGATATTCAGGGGTTGTTACTTCCGCTCCCTCTGACAAATCAGGTCTTTATTGCTTTTCTGGTAATGACCGTCTTACTGTTGTTTACAGATATCTTTCGCTACAGTTTAAACACTTCTATTTATGCTGGAATTTTATTGATTTTTGCTTACGCCATTTGTTCTTTTCTGTTACTGAATTACCAAAATCCACTAGAATTTTTCATGACAGGGCAAAAAATACAATTTCTCAATCTAACTTTTATCATAACCACTATTATTATGGTTTATCTCTCTATGATTATTTCAGAACAAATTCGCAAAATTGTTGAAAAAAGTAAAAAACAGGAATACCTTGAACGGTTTTTACCGGAGATGGTTGCCCATCAGATCATTACTCAAAACAGAGATCTTAATCTGGAAGGTGTTAAAAATACAGTAACCATACTTTTTTCTGATATTCGTAATTTTACTACAATGGCGGAGAAAACACCTCCTGAAAAAATCATTCAGTTTTTAAATACCTATTTTGAACTGATGATTGAGATTATTTTTGAAAATAATGGTTCACTAGATAAATTAATGGGAGATGGAATAATGGCTATCTTCGGATCTCCAATTGTTACTGACCAGGAGCATACACCACAAACTGATGCCTGCAATGCTGTTAAAACAGCCATAGCTATGCAAAATAAATTAATATCTTTCAATGAAGAGTTAGTTAAAAATCAGCAACAGCCTATTCAGATCGGTATTGGAATTCATACTGGAGAAGTTATTCTAGGAAATGTAGGTACTGAGAAACGGATGGAATTTACTGCTATTGGAGATACAGTCAATACAGCTGCCCGCTTAGAAAGTTATACAAAACAGGCTAATGTACCTATTGTGATTTCACAAGCAACCCAAAATTTTTTGGATAATCAATTCAAACTAGCTAAAATTGGCTCTGTTCAGTTAAAGGGGAAAGAACAACTGATCGATGCTTTTCAGGTATTGATTTAAAAAACATTTAAATTTTATGCCTGAGGCTGGATTTTGGGTCATAACCTGGCCTCTTTTTTATTGATTAGATATTGAATAAAAGATATTTCCCTTACTTGTAGGCAGATACCTTCTTCATATTGTGAGAAATACTGATCAATCCCCATTGTAAATGAATATTTTCTCGTAATGCTTTGGCAATCTGTACGGGAAGAGAAAATCTTTTGAGTATAGGCATAAACGATTACTTTTAAAGCATCCGAGGATGGTAACTGCTGCTGCCTCCACCTTTGCAGGCAGCAATAAGACAATCAATATTCATTTGATCTATAAAAGTGTTTACTACTCTTACTAAATGGTTTTCTGGGATCATCTCGCTTATACTTGGAGGAAATAACAATGGTTGATCCATGCTATATTCTTTGAAAGCTGGTTTTTTGATAATATCTTTGTTCATAAAAAACAGTATAACAAAATTTGAAAAAAAAATATCTAGATTTAATAAACGTCATTGCCGACATGATAAAACAAGTAAATGTTTAAATTACAAGCATCAAAAATTGAAGTAATTGTAGTAGTATCATATTATTTTGAAATAAAACAATAAAAGGAATAATGATGAATTACTTTAAAAAGCTAATTGCTATTTTGCTTTTACTTATTGGAGCTAATTTATACTCCGTCATTATATTATTAAGAAAGTAGTTCGATGCTAAGAAAGTCAGCAGCACCTCTATCTAAAAATGTGATTGTTTGTCTGGTCGGATCGGCTCTAACGACTGTTGGGGATGTTTTTAATGATATTGCCATCTTATCATTCGTGTTCATTTCTACTAGTAGTGTAGAGGCCATTAGCTGGCTATACATAGCTATCTACATCGCAATGATGTTATCTTCCCTCATCTCCGGTTCTCTTGTAGATTTGTGGTCAAAAAAAGGGATTTTAGTTCTTAGCAACCTCCTATTGGGAGGGATGATGCTAGTTATTGCCTTTAACCAAAGCCGGGTGGTTATTATCACCTGCCTTTTCATCGAAACGCTGCTGGCTAGTACAAATAGGTTAGCCATTGTAGGAGTATTAAAAAACTCCACGACAAAAAGTACTTTACTTTCAGCTAATGCAATTAATACTACAGTAACAAAAATTGCCAGTTTTGTCACTCCAATTGCTGCAGGATTGATTCTCTCTTTATGGCCAGAGAATATGAAGCGTGGATTTCAAATAGCCCTACTATTGGATGCTCTCTCTTATTTCCTTGTTGCTTTTATTTTTTTATTTCTCTCTCACAAGGAAAATAACTTTAAGAAAAGAGAATCTGTTAAAAGACAAAGTTTTTTTAGCGATCTTTCTGGTAGTTTCCTGTATATTAAAAAAAATAAAGACCTCCTATTATTAACAATATTTGGAATGTTGCTATCACTTTCCGGTTCCATTGTCTTCCTGATACGCATCCCTTATATCTACACAAACTTACAGGGAAATCCCTCTATCCAAGGTTTGGTGAACTCTTTTCGGGCTTTAGGTGCTATTTTAGGGGCATTTAGCGTAATATTCCTTAATAAACTAGAACCATTTTTACGCATCACCCTCTCAAGAATGATCCAGGGGATTTGTTTTATACTTTTTACCTTTATTTTTGATGTTCCTTTTGCACTGATTGTCTTTTTTGTGCAAAGCCTATTTATGTATTTTGCGCAAGTTAATGAGTCATCCCAGAGAATGCTTTTTGTAGATTCCCATAGGATTGGCAGGGTTTCGGGTCTAATCAATTTTTTTAACTCCCTCATTGTGCTAATCATTCTTAAGGTGGGCCCTTATATAGAGAGTAAAATAGGAATTTCCTCTCTTTACCTCTTCTCCGGCTTATGGCAAGTAGTGGTTTCAATAATCTTTCTCTATATCTGGAAAAAAAGGCAAGAGAAGGAAGAGTTAAAAACTTCGGACAAAACAACCTTCTAAGTAAACATTTATGATATTTTAAAAATGTGACATTATAGAAAAAAGCTCTTCCTTATTAATATAAAATGGATTTATTTTTTGCAGAGCTTAATATATATTTTTCAATCTATCATCAATTTCTAACTTTCATTAACATCTAATCAGTATTGATTGATATCAATTCTACTTTGATCCTACTTTTCTACCGGCAGGATGACTCCCTACTTTTGTTACTCTTACTATCATTCTGGTAGAAAGATTTCTATTTCATACAGTCTTACATTTCAATCAGAATAACGATAATCCTGTTTGGTAGAATATATGTATAAAGGTAAACAACTAATCTCTATTATTGGCAGGTATGTTTCATTTTTAAATCAATATAACCCCAGCACTGGAATGATATTACCCATTTTATGTAAATAACATTCTCTACATGGTAGAATGACATCTTTAAAAAGTTGAATAGAATCCAGACTATAATGATAGTAATCTAACTTACTCTGAGGATAATCCAGCTTATGCAGAATGCCTTTTGCTGTTTGGTATGATACATATTTTTTAGTTGTATGTCATTTTAATTTATAAAATAACAAAAATATTCGGTAAAAAAAATGATTGTCTACTCATTTAAATTATAATCACTATTCAAGTGTCTTTAAAATAAAAATAGTGTAATCAATCTGCAATATATTTGTAAACATCTCTGGTTGTGTTAAGAATTTCACAAAACTTTCACATAACTGACTTAAATTGTCTCTAACAAAAAAATATAAAAGAAATCCGAAAATTACCATGAATTATTCTTTCGGATTATCTTTTGGAATGGAGGTGAGTATGATTAGACACAAATAATAAAAAAGTAAAATAAGTTGATTGAATTTTTATACAGAATCTTACTTGTAAAGTAAGAAAAATAATTTTTTAAAATTAAAGGAGGCATAAAATGCCATATTTAAGTGATACAGATATTTTAATAGGTTTAGAAAAAGAAATAGCAATAGCTAAAGAAAATAATTCCATACCTTCCTATGGGAAGTTTGAGGAAAGTTTAAATGAAATGCATTTAAAGTTTGAAGATTTTATCCGTCAGACAACCAAGGCTGAGATTGATTGGCATGCTGATGTTGCTCAATCAAAAGACGTAATTTATAAAGCCATTCAATCCTATATCAAATGGAGAGAGATGATTGTTGATATGATTCCTGGTACAGATTTACTGGATTGGGAAAAAACCAACTCTCGTCCTGATGATATTAAACAGGTTTTGGAAAGTATCATTGCTGTTTTAAAGAATTGTGGAGAACAATTTGACTTTTATGAAATTGCTCTGGAAGAATTGACCAATATCTCAGGCGAAATCGATACAGAACTCTGTGAAGATAGAGAGAGATATCGTATTTATCGTAACCTTGTTACAGAAAAGAATCTTGCTCGTGAAGAATCCATGGCTCTTTTTCACCGGTTTAGACGTTTTGTAAAAAGGGATAAGGGTATTAAGTCGGTAGAATATGGTCAATTACGTGATCGTGCTGTCCGGCAGGAAAGAATAGAGATAGAAGAACAGCCTCTACTTCCTTTAGAGTAATCATACTTTTGCCCTGGATTAAGGTTACTTGAATCAGGGCATTTTTTAAATATTCGATATAAAACATAAATATAAAAATAAGAAGATAAAACAATGATAGATAAAATTGGAATCATAACATTACATTGAATGGGACTAACCAGTCCTGATTATCATAAGAA
>JAKSBL010000099.1 GCA_022361115.1 Spirochaetota bacterium
ATATCATAATCCTGCACAACCTGCATTAATTTTTCTTTTAATAATAAATAATTAAAATCTTCATATTTTTGAAATACATCTGTTGACACAGAAGCTAAAAGTTCATCGGAAAAAGATAATAGCTCCTTCATTGAACCGCTATCAAATCCTACAACAGGCAGGCCACAAGATACCGCCTCTAAAACAGAATTCGGACAGGGAGGATTTAGATGTGAATAAAGAAAAATATGGTTCTCTCTCAGTATTTCAGCAATTTGTGTCAGTGTTTTAGTGCCTAGTAAATGAATATAACCTCTTTGAAAATAACTTTCCAGAGATTTTTTAGTAATAGGCCCAACCACATTGAGTTCAAATTCAAAATCATTATTGAGTTCATCCAGCGCTTTTACAATAGGCTCTATCATATCGATATTTCTAAAATTACCAGTTGTAACAAATTTGACTTTTTTGTTTTTCCGAAGATTTTCTTGAGGATTAGGAAAAAATATTTTTTTATTTACACCATTATAAATAATGGTATACTCATCTTGATTTTTCAAACCAAATAATTCAAAACATTGTTTTTTACTATATTCACTTTGAAATATGATATGTGTAGCATAGTCAAGATATATTTTTTTTATCTCTGAATTGAGTTCAATATATTTCTCTCCATGCTTAGAAGGGTAATATACTCCATCTAACCTTTGAATTATTTGTTTATACTTTTTTTTCAACTTATTGAGAGTTTTTAAATTATATGTAATAGGAAAAAAAATTGCATCAGCTTTGTGACAGGTCTCTGAATAATGTAAATTATGGGTATCCATAAAATACTTTAAATTATTCATAAAAGTTGCTGGTCCACCAACTTTGTTATATAAAGAAAAGGGAATAAACAGCATTATATTATTCATATTCATATCTATTGTATCTCATATCAAATCCTCAATTCAGGAAGCCAGAGTATAGATCATCATAATATCTTTTAGCAATCACCTGCCAATCATAATCTAAAACAGTTTTTAACCCATTTTTAATACAGCTATTTGTTTGATCAGGAGAATCAAAAAATTTTTCAGCATATTTTACAATTTCGGAATGATTATCTACAATAAATCCATTATGTCCTTTTTGAATGATATCAGGACACATCCCAACTTTTGTCGATATTACCGGGACCCCAGAAGCAAGACATTCAAGCACTGCTTTCGGTCCCCCCTCAACACGAGAAGATATAATATATAAATCAAGTATATTAAAATATTCAGCAATTTCTTTATAGTTCTCCAGGAATTTATGTTGATAAGGAATACCTGCCGTCTCCAGACGTTTTATTACATAACCTCTGGCAGGACCGGTTAAAAACACATATATAGGATAATTTTTAGCCAATTCTTCTACAGCATCACAAAATATATCTGGCCCTTTAATGAGTTTTGGTTCTAATCCCTCTCCCCACCCTTCTCCATCTTTTTGGAAGGATCCAATGAGAATCACATGCTCTGGAATTCCCAGCTCTTTTCTCCTCTTTAACTTTTCATCCCTGGATATTGAATGAAAGATGCTTAGATCGACTCCAAGAGGAATAACTCGTATTTTTTTTTCTTCAGCTCCCCAATGAATCAGCTTTTTTTTACTGATTTCGCAACTAGTATGAATCAAATCGGCATTTTTTGAACCCTCAGGAAGTGATTTTATATATGTTATATCCTCTTCTGTTCCATGAAACCAGGTAAATATAACTTTATTACTTTTATGAAGTTTTTTATATTTATCCGGCAGATAAATATTTCTTGAACCAAAATGAACAATTTGATTTTTTATATTTTCAAAATCTACCCGAATACCTGACTTAACATTAAATTGTTTATTAATATTTTCTGTAATATAAATTCCATCCCATTTAATTGACCAATTTGCATCCTCAATAATATAATTAATCTGATAGACAGGACGTATCATTTTTTTGATTTTTGTAATTATTCTTCTATACATATCTGAACTATTATGTAACTATTTTTTGTTTAAATATTTAGTCATCACAATTCACATTTGCTACCCATTCTTTATTCGATAGATACCAATCAACACTATTTTTTAATCCATTTTCAAGACTAATTTTTGGTTTCCATTGTAAAATCTTTTCTGCTTTATTAATATCTGCCCAGGTTTCTTTTATATCAGCAATATGTGCTGGATGATAATCAATAACAGCTTTTTTTCCAAGGTACTCTTCGATAATTTTTATTACATAATTTAAAGAGATCGGATTATTACCCCCACCTAAATTAATTATTTCATATCCAACTTTTTTTATGGCTTTTATTGTCCCCTGAGCAATGTCATCAACATAGGTAAAATCCCTGGCCTGAGTTCCATCACCATATAAACGAATCGGAGTACCTTCATCTATCCACTTAATAAACCGAAATATACTCATATCTGGTCTACCAGCTGGCCCATAAACAGTAAAATACCTGACCACAGTAATATCAAGATTGTACAAGTTATGATAGGCATAACACATCACTTCAGCTGCTTTTTTTGAGGCAGCATAAGGTGAAATAGGAGTATTCACTGGAAGATCCTCAGAAAAAGGCATTGTTTGTCCTGCATATAATGAAGAAGTAGAAGCTAATACCATTTTCTGAATCTGATACTTTCTCATCATTTCAAGAAGATTTAATGTACCTTGTCCATTTGTTGATAGATAAACATGAGGATTTTCCATACTATACCTGACACCTGCTCTAGCAGCTAAATTTAAAATAGCATCAATAGTATTTTCCTGAAATATGATATCCAGCACTTCTATATTTTCAATATCATGTTGATAAAACTTAAAATTTTTGTGTAACAACAATTTATTTAATCGATGTTCTTTTAACTGAACATCATAATAATGATTCATATTATCTATACCAATGATGTAATGTCCCTGATCTAATAACATTTCAGTTGTTTTACACGCAATAAATCCAGCTGCACCAGTCACTAAATATGTTTTCAAAATGATTACCTCCAATTGAATGTTTTTTTACAAACAAATATCTTATTTCAGGTTTACTTTTCTGCTATCATTAAATAATGTTTATTTAATAATCCATCTAAATAATATTATATTTCATTGTAAACAACTTTTGTAAATATATCTAAATACCTCTCTGCTGCTTTCTTTATAGAAAATGCTTCTCTCTCACTTACTATTTTTTCATAAAAAAAATCATACTTTTCCATGATCTCATCTATACACATTTTAATTGTATCTGAATTTATCACTTCTGGAAGTTTTATTCCATAGTTTCCTGCTATATCTGGTGTTCCTCCTGAATTATGATATATAACCGGCAAACCACAGGACATTGCTTCCAACACAACATTAGGACAAGGATCATTTTTTGCTGCATGAAGAAAAACATCAGCCTGAAGATAATGTTGTACTAATTGATCCTGGGTTAAAGGAGGAGTAACTTTAACATGATTTGCAGCAATATCATTATTCCATCTCCCTACAAAATAACTAGTAACCTTTTCACATAAAGAAAATTCTGAAATCGTTTTAAATCCTTTATGAAGATTTGAAGACCAATTACAAGATAATATATTTAAAGTCCCCTGTTTATTCCATCTTTTTTTGTTTTTTAGATTAAATAAATCCTGATTTACACCATTATGAATGATAGTATAATTATTTCCATTATATCCTAGTGCTTGAAAGGAATCCAGACATTCCTTACTCTGAAAGATAGTATAGTCCGCTAATTGCAAAGCGTCATATTGAATTTTATCCATTATGGATTTTTCTTTATTGTATTTATATCTTGCTCCATCTAGTCGGTATATAATTTTTGGAACATGTTTTTTTAAAAAAAAACCCCTCTTTCTTTTTACTTTTTTTATCTCTTTTATGTCAAGGTATACTCCCTGATCTTTGTGGCCCCCGTTCATAAAAAAAACATCATATTCATCTTTGATATTATCAACTATTGCAAAATCATTATTTCTCTCATCAACAATGTATTTCTTAAAACTTTTTAAAAAGGAATTCCCCCCCCCCCATGGTTGGTCAGTTATATTATAATGAATATATACTTTTATTTTATTCTTCATTTAAATATTCCTAACTTTTTTAAGCATTTTTTTGTATATTCCTTTAATGAAAAATTAGCTGCCTTTTTACCTGCATATTTTTTAAATTTTTGAAAGTGTTTATCTGATCGAAATTCAGTAATCATTTTATCTATTTCATCAAGACTAGTTTTTTTAATGATTTGCTCTTTTTCAGAAAGATTTAACTGATCAGGAATTTTTAAAATGTATTCTGGATTTTTATTCGAATCAACAAAAATTTTTTCATTAGTGTTTTTATAATTTTTAAAAACATGATAGGCTACCTTAAAATCATTGTCCTTATTTGACATTGTTTTCCAATATGAATTGAATATATATTTATGACTATTCCATGAAGTAAATTTATTAATATGAACATAAGCTTTACGAGATATATCTTTATAATATTGTTCAAAATCATGAGTGCCAATAACAATATCAAGTAATAATCTTTTATAACCTACACCAAACATTTTCTTCATCATATAAGATTCAGGCCGTAACGATGTGCCTTCATCAGGAATCATTTTAATAGCGGTTTCAAGAGCAGAAGTTCTATAAAGATGAATGCCTCCTGCTCTTATTCCACCAAAAAGCTTATCAATCATCATTCCTTGAATTTTGAAAACTTTTTCATCTGCATCTTCAGCAAGATCTAATACTTTTAAAACATTAGATCCACAAAGCACATCCGCATCAACATACAATGCCCACTTTTTCTTTTTTTCTATTGCTATCTCAAACCCTTTTCGTAATGCTTTTGAGAAAGGTGTTTCTTGAAGAATTATTATATCCTGACCAGAAAATATAGATTCTAATAAATTTTGACATACACTTATTGTTCGTTCACCTGCAGACCTTATTACAACAGTAACATTTTCAACAATCATAATTTCCCTTTTAGGATTAGATATTAATTTTAAAGTATTTTTTATCACTTGAATTATCTAAAATTGAAAACAATTACTTTCTTCCAATACCAAAGTATTCAAAACCATTTTCCCTTAAATAAGCTGAGCTGTATTGATTTCTTCCATCAAAAACAACAGGTCGTATTAATAGGTTCTTGATTTTTTTAAAATCAGGTTGTCTATACAAGTGCCATTCAGTTAGAAGTGCCATGACATCACAGCCTTCTAAAGCATCATACGGTTTCTCAAAATATCGTATTTTGTCTTCATATTGTCCCAACCGCATTTTAGCTTCAACAATTGCTTTTGGGTCATGTGCATGAATCAGAGCACCTGCTTTTATCAGCTTTTCAATAATCACAATTGAAGGCGCTTCTCGCATATCATCTGTTTCAGGCTTAAATGATAATCCCCAGAGTCCGATTTTTTTTCCTTGGAGTGACTCATCGTGTAAATCAAAGTAATTAATAATCTTGTTGGCCAGGATTGATTTCTGATCATTATTTACATCTTCAACTGATTCTAAAAGCCGCATTTGATAATCATTTTCTCTAGATGTTTTAATAATAGCTTTTACATCCTTTGGAAAACAACTTCCACCATAGCCAATGCCAGGATAAATAAATGAATAACCAATTCGTTGATCCGAACCAATTCCCATCCTTACATTTTCAATATCTGCTCCGACTTTTTCACAAAAATTTGACATTTCATTCATAAATGAAATTTTTGTTGCAAGCATTGAATTTGCTGCATACTTAGTCACTTCAGCTGATCGTACATCCATACAAATACAACGAGGATGTTGACGGAAAAACACTGAGTACAAATTAACCATCATGTCTTTAGCCTTATCACTATCAGCACCAATAATTACTCGATCAGGTTTCATAAAGTCATTAACTGCATCACCTTCTTTGAGAAACTCAGGATTTGAAACAACATCAAAATCAATATTGACACTTCGTTTATCCAGCTCTTTTTGAATTTCTTCTCTTACTTTATCGGCTGTTCCTACAGGGACGGTTGATTTATCAATAATCACTTTATAATTATTGATGTTCTGGCCAATTTGCTTAGCAACAGCTAAAACATGTTGTAAATCTGCTGAACCATCTTCCATTGGAGGTGTACCAACAGCAATAAAAATAAATTCTGCACCTGCAAGGCCATCTTTGATATCTGTAGAAAAATGAAGTCTACCACCATTATAATTCTTAATCACCAGACTATCTAAACCTGGTTCATAAATTGGCATAATTCCATTTTTTAAATCATTTATTCTGTTCTCATTGGTATCAATACAGTAAACATCATTTCCCATGTCGGCAAAACATGTACCAACTACCAATCCAACATAACCTGTTCCAATTACACTAATCCGCATTTTTTTTCTCCTTATAATATGAAATAGTGGAATATATTATTTTTATTAACATTCCAAAAAATATAATTTACAAGAAAATAATGATTAAAATCTTATAGATCATTTCTTTGAAAAAAATTTTTACTGTTTTAAAATTGTTTTGATCCAAAATAGTAAAAATACCTGAACTTGAAGGGAAAAGTGATTTTAAATCATCTTTGTGTTTATTTTTTTTAAATTATCCTCTATTATTGTCATAAATGAAAATTTTCAATAAATAATTTACATATTTTTACACATAACATAAATATCCGATTGGCTCAAAATCTGTGCCTATAATAAACTAAATTCCCTTCACTTAACAGAATTTTATAAAACCATAGACTCTTTATTACCACTGGCTTTATATCAAAATATATATATTTTGTAAACTAAAACCCCTCGTATTAACTTTATTCTGTCATTGATCATAATAAGAATATTTAAAATTTTAAAACTTTTTTATCAGAGGTGTTTCCATGCCTAAAGATTACAACCAGCCATAGAGCATTCTTGATTTTTACAAGAGACTCATTAATTTGTTTTAAATTATTTTCACAATATTTTAATCCTGGAAATCAGCTTTAAAAACTGGTATCATTTCATTGATTATCAAGTTTTTATCAACAAACAATACAAAAAAAGGAAAGCACCATGATTGAAGCACCAGAAGCATATAACTTAAGCAAGCAAATAAATGAGACCATACAAAACAAAAAAATTAAACAAGTCATTGCGGCTCAATCACCTCATAAATTTGCCTGGTATAATGGAGATCCCGGAGATTATCATAACCTGTTAGTGGATCACCATATTGTTAAAGCAAAAGCAGTAGGTGGTTTTATACACATCACCGCAGAAAACAGCTTTTTGATTTTTAGCGAAGGAGTTAATCTCAGATATATTGAAGATTTATCTTTACTTCCTAAGAAACATCAACTCCTTCTGGAATTTACTGATCTTACTGCCCTTTATGCTTCTGTACAAATGTATGGCGGCCTCTTGTGTACTAACGAGCCAGTGCTGGAAAATCAATATTATCAATCAGCTCTGGAAAAACCTTATGTGCTCTCAAACCATTTTACTTACTCCTATTTTTCTCATTTGATCAATGATCAAAGTTTCTCAAAGTTAAGTTTAAAGGCTTTTTTAGCTACAGAACAGCGTATACCTGGTTTAGGTAATGGAGTTTTACAGGATATTTTATATGAAGCCAATCTTCATCACAAACAAAAAGTCGAAACATTAACCGACCAGCACAAAAAAATTTTATATGAAAATATTAAATCTGTTCTGAATAATATGATGGAATTAGGAGGCAGAGATACAGAGAAAGATCTTTTTGGCAACCCTGGTAATTATATCACCAAAGTGAGTAAAAATACAGTTGGACAACCATGTCCAAAATGTAAGCAGCCTATTGAAAAAGGGAATTACCTAGGAGGCAGCATATATTTTTGTAACAATTGTCAGTCTATATTTTAATTTAGAAAAAGCTAACCGATAATATAGGTTAGCAAATACTGATTTCTATACTAGATTTATTTACATTAACCCACTATAATATAATTATGAAGATAAAAGTATATGGGGCCAGAGGTTCTCAACCAGTACCTTTATTACCCAGCCAATATCAAACCATGGTAAAACAAGTATTGAGAATTTTTCAAGCTTCAGGAGAAAGTGACATAGATCGCTTTATGGAAAGCTTACCATTTCAATTAAAAAGTTTGCATGGAGGCAATACCTCCTGTATCACCATTGAAGACAATACCCAGGAATTGATCATTTTAGATGGTGGAAGCGGATTAAGAGTACTCGGTAATGAATACAAGGGTAAAAAAAACCAAGTATTTCATATCTTTTTTTCTCATTTTCACTGGGATCACATTTGTGGTATTCCCTTTTTTAAGCCTCTCTATGAAAAAACAAATACTATATTTTTTTATTCTCCCAATTCAAATATGCTAACTTCTCTTTGTCGGCAAATGCACCCCAGCCATTTTCCAATTACCTTTAGTCAATTACCAGCCCATAAAAAATATATTTTACTGAATGATAAACATCTATTTCAATTAAATGGCTATGATATCCAAATCGTGCCCCTCATACATCCGGGAGGAGCAAATGGGTATATCTTTATGAAAGATGGAAAAAAAATTAGTTATGTTACAGATACAGAGTTTACACCAGACAATATTAAAGATAAAGATATGTTGTATAAAGCTTATTTTGAATCCAGTGATTTATTAATTATGGATGCTCAATATTCTCTTCAAGAATTCTTTTCAAAATTTGATTGGGGGCACTCTTCAGCTAACACTGTAGTCAATCTAGCACTGCACTGGCGTGCAAAAAGGCTAATGCTGTTTCATTTTGACCCGGACCATGATGCAGAGGATCTGGAACGTATTTTAGAAGAAGCTCGAGAACAAACGACGAATTTTAATCGTCGTAAACTGGATATCTATAATGCTGTAGAAGGCACAGTGATTCAACTAGATTAAACGGATCTAATCTTAAAATCCAATCTCTTCATTAATTAAGATAACAGTAATTCTGTTTTTAGGAAAACATTTCTCTATAATTGACCAGCTATTACAAATCCTGGATTGACTTTGACAATCTTCACAATAACCTGATTGAAAACAGGGAGTCGCCATTTCCAGACGCATACAGTTTATTGGTGAAGTATAGTTTTTTATTTTTTCTATAGCAATATCCATATTGGCATAAATTTTGTTACGGCCAGCAAAAACCAAAACATTTTTGGGTCCAAAAGTTAAAGCAGCAATCCGATTGCCAATCATATCCAGGTTCAGTAAAATTCCATCTTCGGTTATTCCATTACAGCCTGTTAAATACAGATCACAGGTTAAGGCCTTTTTTCTGATTTCCATTTTTTCTTCGCTGGATAAGTTCGGTTCCTGAGGATTAAAGAGGGTATATTTATTGGAATCAATCAGGTTATCGCAAATTTTCGTCTCTTTTAAGGTGGCTGAACCTCCCCAGGAAATAGTTTTAGCACCACTATTGGGGATAATATCAGAATAAGCCAATTCCAATGCAGCTTCCCGGGTTTCAGCTAAAAAACAATTAATATTATTCTTTTTTAAAGCTTTAATGACTTCATAAAGCTTGAGTTTCCAATAATTTCTAATCGGATTTTCCATGTGGTCTCCTCAATTATTGCATCACTGTTTCACTACTTAACAATTATATACTGTTTTCACTAAATAGGAAAGATAAAAGGAAATATTTCTCAGGTCCGATAAGAAGTCTATAAAATTCTTGTATTTTTCAAGCTTATATATTATGCTATTGAAGTAATCAGTAAACATTAAACATTGCCTTTCATGAGGAAAAAATGGATTCAAAAATTATTCAGAAAAAAAGGATGACTTTTATCAGTATTACTAGTTTCTTTTTTTTAGCAATGCTTTTTCTTTTTCTGAATATTTCCAATATGATGTATAAAAATGCAGGAATCAAATTAGCTGTTAAGGAAGCCTATAATATTCAAACAATCTTATTTCAGCAAATGAATACCACAGAATTTGATGATCTTAACCAATATCCCTGGCAGTCAAAACTTGATCAATCCGTTTTTTCTTTAAATTACTATCCGGATATTATTAACCTAAAAATATTAGACCCGGATTTTGAAGTGATTTATCAATCTGGTCAATCTCCTCAATTAGAAACCCCATTGAAAATAAACCAATTTCGGTCAGATGCAAAAGGGATTTATTATCATTATACTTATATAAAAGATGAAAATTCTCCGGTCTACGAAATCTTTCTCCCCTTTCAATCGGATCAACAAATCACCGGATATCTCAATATACTATTTAATCTCCAGGCCCTTCAAAAACAAATTTTCCAGGAAAAACGCATTCTATTTATTATTATCCTGGTTTTTAACTTTCTGATAACTTTTTTTCTGGTGATTATGGTTTTAAATATGCAGAAAAGATACTATCAAGCCAAGAGCGAAATTGATCACATTGCGATTAGTGATAAATTAACTCAACTCTTTCATAAAGATGCCTTTATGGATCAATTACAAAAAGAATTAGACCGTACAGAAAGAAATAATACATCATTAGCTGTGATTTCAGCTGATATCGATCAATTTTATCTTATCAATGAACAATACGGAAGTGAATTTGGAGATGTTATTCTAAAAACTTTAGCAGAAATCTTTAAAAAATTTTTCCGTATTTTTGATGTGATCGGCCGTACCGGCAGCGATGAAATCACTATTATTATGGTAGATTCTGATGATAAACAGGCCCTTTTTGCAGCCCAGAGGTGTTATGAGAAAATTAAAGAAAATTTATTTTACTATAATGACCAACAAGTAAATATAACACTGAGTTTTGGTGTTGCTTCTTCCAATCAAATCACACCTGAGCAACTCGATAAAAGTAAAACTTTATTAAAAACTCTTATTAATTATTCACAGCAAGCATTATTACTAGCCAAACGAAATGGGGGCAATCAAATTATAAAGTATGGATCTACTCATAATTGATGAAAAAAATGGATTACCTCAAACCCATCTAATGCTGAAGACAAGGGTAGTTTATCTTTTTCGTTCAAACAAGCAACTGCATCTGCCAGCATATTACTAAAATAACCGGATTTTTCCGGTAAATCAATTGAGACTGGATGTAAAGACCGAAAGTTCTCATAGTAGGGGCTCTCAATACTTTCATACTCTTGATAAACTCCATTACCAATTTGAATCCTGCCTTGAGATAAACCTAAATCCAGCTCAAAAACCAGATGATCTCGGCCAGCCCCGATTTCCAAAGATACTGGTATTTGATTTGCTTTTCCATGAATATAAACTGTCCCTTTTTTTTTATCCAAATCTCCAATGATTTGCGGTTTTTTTAATGGCTTGCCAATCAGATATTGTATAATATCAACCATATGAGTACCATCATGCCAGAGCATATCTCTAATCTTTTTTTTTCTCCCCATATAAAGGCGAGCAGAAATGGATAAAAGATCACCATATTTCTTTTCTGATAATAATGATTTCACCCTTTGATAATTATTAGAATAACGCCTTTCATGATTGGTAATCAGTTTTGTTGAACTTTTTTCCACTAGTTTTACTATTTTTCTTGCTTTCTGATAGGTATCAGCTAATGGTTTTTCACAAACGATAACTGGTACTTCATAATGAATAGCTTTCTTCACATAATCATAATGAGAATCAGGATGAGTGGCAATATGAAGAATATCACACTGAACATGGGTAAATAATTCTTCAATTGTTGCATATACATGGGGACAATTCCAACGATCCCTGAATTTCTCTCGTCGTTCAATGCTGTGATCACATCCACCGGCAATAATGGATTGCAAATTTTGCTCAATTGCACCAGCATGAGTACAAGGCTTTTCTCTGAGCTTATCATCCTCTAGTAATGAAGCTATTCTTCCTAATCCAATGATAACATGGTTAATTTTTTTCACAATAAGTACTTTCCTTGCTTATTCATCTATGATATAATCTGTCCATTAAATGAACTTTTCTATATTAATAAAAATCAGACTTTGATTAATTATCGGATTCTCACACTCGAGATAAAGGATTAACTATGTATACAATTAAAGAGATTTTGCAAATGCAGGTTGCACCAGCTTTGGGTTGTACAGAACCTGTGGCCATTGCCCTCTGTACTGCTGCTGCGGCATCATTGCTGAAAAATAAAAAAGTAGAAAAGATCAAATTGTCTGTTGATCCAAATATATATAAAAATGGCATGGCAGTTTCCATCCCTGGTGCTAAAGGGGGATACGGAATCGATTTAGCCTGTGCATTAGGTTTTGTCGGAGGGAATCCAGAACTTAAACTGGAAGTATTACAGCCTATAGGTGACCAGGAACTCAATCAGGCAAAAAAACTGGTTTCAGAAAAAAAAATTGAAATACAATTACTAAAAGAAAAAAAACTACATATTCGGGCTGTCTTAACCAATGAATCTGAAACTGCTGAAGCAGTCATTGAAGACCTGCATGACAATCTCACACAACTGAAATACAATGAAAAAGCAATAGCAGAACATTGCTTAATCAATAAAACCAAAAATACCCAGAATGATGTCCACAAAATGGAAAAATGGATTAAAGAGAAAAACCTGGAAGATTTGGTAGCCATGATCGAAGAACTGGATGATGATGATTATGCTTTCTTACAAGAAGGGGTTGATTTTAACCTCCATCTAGCCAAGTATGGGTTATTACATGGCTCCGGGTTAGGTGTTGCTTCTACTTTTGAACGTTTGGTCAGAGAAGGACTTATCCAAAAAGATATGATCTTAGCTGCCCGTATTTTAACCTCCGCAGCGAGTGATGCCAGAATGTCTGGAGTTAAAATGCCTGCCATGAGTTCTGCAGGTAGTGGAAATCATGGATTAACAGCAATTCTACCTATCTGGGCCATGCGGGATTACTTGAAATTAGATGATGACCGTCTGGTATTAAAAGCAATTGCCTTAAGCCACATTATCACTGCTTATATTAAATCCCACACTGGCCGCTTATCGGCTGTTTGTGGTTGTTCTGTTGCTGCTGGTGCCGGAGCTACTGGAGGAATTACCTATTTATTAGGAGGGAATTTAAAACATATATCAGATGCTATTAAAAATTTGATTGAAGATTTAGCTGGTGTCATTTGTGATGGTGCCAAAGCAAGCTGTGCTTTAAAGCTGTCTACAGCAGCGGGAACAGCAGTTCAATCCGCTCTTTTTGCAGTACACGGTTTAAATGTAAAAGCTACTGATGGTATTATTTCTATTACCCCTGAACAAACTATGAGAAACATTGGACAACTCAGTACTGAAGGGATGATCGAAACAGACCGAACTATTTTAAAAATTATGTTGGAAAAACAATTCCAAGTAGATGAAGGAGAAATATCATGATTTTAGCCTGCCTGGATATGGAAGGGGTTTTATTACCCGAAATTTGGATCAATGTTGCCTTAAAAACCGGCGTTGAAGAACTCAAACTCACTACAAGAGATATTAGTGATTATGATCAATTAATGAAACGACGGATTGAAATTCTCCATGAAAACAAAATTGACATGAAACTCATTCAATCAGTGATAGCTACCCTAGATCCTCTTGAAGGGGCAACTGATTTCTTAAACAAATTAAATGAAGATTTTCAGGTTATTATTTTATCAGACACATTTTATCAGTTTGCTATGCCATTAATGAAAAAACTAGGTTATCCAACACTATTTTGCCATGATCTGATTATTGATGAACAGGGATATATCAGTAATTATAAATTACGGATTGCTGATTCAAAAAGAAAAGCAGTACAGAGAATGAAGGAAATTAATTTCAAAACAATTGCTACTGGTGATAGTTATAATGATACCACTATGCTTTCAGAAGCGGATCGAGGGATTCTTTTTCAGCCACCACAAAATGTGATTGATGAGTTCCCTCAGTTCCCAGTGACCAGAGAATATGATGAGCTTTTAGCGGCCTTCCATCAAGCAGCAAAAGAGTTGGCATAAAATACTATATTTTATTCATCACAGTTTCTCAATTTCAGTTTTTATTTCCTATATAATATCAAGAGTGGAATAGCTGATCAAATTTTTTAAATCTCTAAAATCGCTTTCTAGTTTTGCAATCTCTCCAGTTACATCATTAATTGTTCTTTCCAACTTTAGTAATTCATCAGTACTGGAAGCTTTTTGAAGATAAGCTTGGTATCTATTTAAATGAATTCTTTTTGTTTTCATATCAGTTTCCAGATCATAATAATGTTTTATCACATCGTCAACATGAACTGTTTTAGAAACTATTTTTCCAATTGATTCGGGATTGTGCATGAAATCATCAAAATGCTGTAAGCGATATTCTTCCTTTCTGGATACAGGGAAGTCAGTGGATTTAATACCCTTTATTTTTTCTATTCTATTAGGAATTCTGTGTTCTATAATGATCTTCCAAATTGAGGAAAGAAAAGAAAGCAGTTATTACTGTTTAGTTTTTTCCTATATTTTCCATAAAGTGTGAATTTTTTTTACACTTTATGGAGAAAAAATGCTAGTAAATTGCTCTATGTAGCTTAGAACTCCTGCTAAATATCTCAATTTTTGGCATACCTCTTGCTGATTATTAATAAATCTTTAATAATTTATTCTCCACTTTAAAAAAGGAAAAAGATACAGAACCAGAAAATGAAGAAAAAAAATGATCAGACATAAACAGGATAACTGAAGATCATCTTGGAGACAAATTCCCGGCAATCTGCCGGGAGATTTTTTAAAAAAATACAAAGGCTTTTGCTCTTTACACTTTTTACATTTCATATTAAGATAAACCTGATGAAAAAACAAAAAAGCAATGATTGGTTATTCACCATTTTTATTTTTACAATCTCCTTTATTTTTTGTATGCTCCTTTTTCTGATAGTGCGAGGACAGTTTGTTCGCGCTGATCTAACAACTCAATTTGAGCTAGAACAAACTTTTAACTTAATATTAGAAGCAGAGAGAAACGGTGTATTAAATGAAATTTTAGAAAAAGAAAAATTTATTATAAAATTTGCTATTTATGACAGAAAAGGCAATTTAATAACCGGTTATGGAGATGTAAAAGGTCATTTGGATATCAATCGAGCTTTTCAAAATAAAAAACCATCCTACAATCGACACACAAAAACAGTCACTATTATCCGGCCCTTTCACAAACTCCCTGATCACCAGCCAAATATGCAACCCCAAATGCTGCATCAGAATAGGCCCTTTAAAATGGGACAGAAATATCTGTTTTTGGAAATAAAACAATCCCATTATTTCAGGAGTCTTGATACTTCTAAATTCTTAGCTATTCTTTTTCCTGTTATTTTTTTTACTTTAGTCTATTTTTTTTATCAGCTGATGAGAAAAAACCGGGAATTTGCAAAAACAATTGAGCAACAACAACAACTGGTTAAAATGGGAGAAGTCTCCCGTACCTTGGCACATGAAATCAAAAATCCTTTAGGTGCAATAAAACTTCAAGTAGCCTATTTAAAAAAAATTCTACCTGCTAGTCATCAAACTGATTTTAATATTATTGAAGAGGAGACCGATCGTTTAAGTCAACTAACGACCCGTATCAATGATTTTTTACGTGATCCAGTCGGGACTCCTGAAAAAATTAATGTTAATCAATTTATAGTTCAGATTATTTCAAAGCTTAATTTTCCAATAGAATTTCAGCCAAAAAACAAACAATGTGTGGTTTATATAGATTCCCACCGTTTTCGATCTATTATAGAAAACCTTTTAATAAATGCTTATGAAAGCTATCCAGAAAAAAGTGATCACAAAGAAATTGTCTTAGAGGTACTAGAGGATAGAGATTTTATTAAAATTAGAATTTCAGATCAAGGTAAAGGATTACCAGCTGATTATGAAGATAAAATTTTTGATCCCTATTTTACTACAAAAACAAAAGGTTCTGGAATTGGCTTAGCCATAACAAAAAGATTTATTGAAGCGGCAAAAGGCAATATTTACTTTCAACATTGTCAGCCACAGGGCACCTTAGCGGAACTGATTTTTCCCAAACAATAACCTCACCGATTCAAATCCAAAAATCTTGACTTTTAACCCTTGTTATGTTAAAGTTAGAGTAGACTAATAATTTTATTAATTCATAAACTATTTAGAGTGAACTAAGAGATGAATAAAGCGGTAAATTTGAAAGAGCGAGAGATGCTAATTGCAGTTGCAGGTAATCCCAATTCAGGCAAATCAACTCTTATTAATGGCATAGCAGGTTCTCGTTTACATGTTGGTAATTGGGCTGGTGTTACAGTTGAAAAAAATGAGGCAATTTTAAATTATCAAGATCATAAAATTCGGTTGATTGATTTACCAGGCTGTTATAGTTTAAGCCCCTATTCGCAGGAAGAAATTATTGCCAGAAACTTTCTGCTCAATGAAAAACCAGATGTTATCATAAATGTTGTAGACGCTACCAATTTAGAACGCAATCTCTATCTAACCATTCAACTCCTGGAATTAGGAATTCCCATAATCATTGCTTTAAATATCTATGATGAAGCTAGCCAGAAGGGATATAGTTTTGATATTGAAGAAATGGAAAAACTACTGGCAGCTAAAGTCATACCAACTGTTTCAACTAGCAAAGAGGGATTAACGAATTTGTTAGATAAAGCAATTCAGTTTTATGATAAAGGTTATGACCGGCTCCATAAACTGGATTATGGAACAGATATTGAGACAGCCTTAGAAAATATTGTATCAATTGTTGAGCAAAAAAGACCAGATCTTTTAACCCAATACCCCAGGCGCTGGTTAGCGTTCAAATTATTAGAAGAGGATAAACTTTTCTTGCAAAAAGAAGATATCACTTCAATGAAAGAAGATTTAGAAAAAATGACTGGCCACTTAAAAAAAGCTCACAGTTCAGATATGAGTTCTTTTATGATTGATCATCGCTACGCTCAAGCAGCAGGTTTAACCAAAGCAGTCATGAAAAAACCAGCTATCAATCCAAGAGATTTAACAGAAAAAATTGATAATGTGATACTCAATCGTTTTTTAGGGATTCCCATTTTTTTAATAGCCATGTGGTTAGTTTTCAAACTAACCTTTGACCTGGCAAATCCTTTTGTTGATTGGATCGATTTTATCATTAGTGGCCCCCTTTCTACCTGGGCTACTGCTTTATTGACTCTTCTTCGAGCACCAGACTGGTTTCATTCTCTTATCATTGATGGTGTGATAGCAGGTGTAGGCGGAGTATTGGTTTTTTTACCAATCATTTTTACGATGATGCTTTTTATTACCATTTTAGAAGGTAGTGGTTACATGGCTAGAGCGGCTTTTCTAATGGATCATCTTATGCATACGATTGGATTACATGGCAAATCCTTTATACCACTTTTATTAGGTTTTGGTTGCAATGTACCTTCGATTTATGCTACTCGTACATTAGAAGTAGAAAAAGACAAAGTATTAACCAGCCTGATTGTTCCTTTAATGTCTTGTAGTGCCCGTTTACCAGTATATATGCTATTTACGGCAGTCTTTTTCCCTAAAAATGGAGGACTGGTGATTTGGATTTTATATATTCTAGGAATTTTACTAGCCTTTGGATTGGGATTTCTCTTTAAAAATACCTTATTTAAAAAAGAAACTCCAATCTTTATCATGGAATTACCACCTTATCGACTCCCTTCATTTTACAGTATCATGATTCACACCTGGGAAAAGGTAAAGCATTTTCTAGTAAAAGCAGGAACCTATATTCTAGCTTTATCAATAATTGCCTGGTTTTTACTAAACCTGCCCTGGGGAGTAGAACATAAAAGGGATTCCTGGTTAGGAAAAGCGGGTACCACACTGGCACCAATCTTTGAGCCATTAGGATTTGGAAAATGGCAATCTGCTTCTGCCTTATTAACTGGAGTTATTGCCAAGGAAGCAATCGTCAGTACTTATGGAGAAATATATCAAGTTCATGACAATGCTACCGCAGTTAAAGAACCATTGAACATAGGCAAGGATATATTGTTAATTGGAAAAGAGTTGATCATAACTCTAAAAAATATTGGTATAAACATGCTCTCTACTTTTCGAGTTGTTTCTTTAGAATATGAAGCAACAGAAAAAGAACAACCAGTTCAGGACATCATTAGTAAAGAATTTACTCCACTACAAGCATTTTCATTCATGGTTTTTGTCCTTCTCTATTTACCCTGCTTTGTAGTAGTTGTGGCAGTTAAACAAGAGTTTAAAAAATGGAAATGGCCTCTGTTTATTATATTTTACCAAACCCTTTTGGCCTGGACTGTATCATTTCTTGTATATCAAGGGGGATTGCTGCTTGGATTTACATAATTCATGGCACTAATAAAGGACTTTTTATGGGAATAATAGACATTTTACTCATTATACTTTCTTTGGGTTTTGCTTTTTTTATCCTCATTCGCAGTTTAAAAAAAGACAAAGGATGCGCTCATTGCGAACAGACCAAACATTGTGCTTTAAAAAATATTCAAAACAAAAACAAACCGAAAGGAGTGTCTCATTGATTAACAATATGTCAAAGAGCCTGGAAGATTACCTGGAAGCAATTTATATTATCACTCAATCCAGTGCTGTAGCCAGAGTAAAAGAAATATCTGAAAAAATGGACGTTAAAAAGCCTTCAGTGATTAACGCAATGAAGGAACTAACAAAAAGGGGTTTAGTACATCAGGAAAAATATGGTTATATAGAACTAACAAAAAAAGGAAAACAAGAAGCAAAACATATTTTTGAAAAACACTCTCTGCTAAAAGAATTTTTATTAGATATTTTAGGAGTAAGTAAAAAAACAGCTGAAGAAGATGCCTGTAAAATTGAACACTTTTTAAGTGAAGAAACTTTTCACCGTCTCAATGATTTTGTACAAAAGCAAAAGGAAAACAAAGATGTCCATGAAATTAACTGAGTTACATAGCGGAAAACAAGTCAAAGTCATTGATCATTTAGGCGGCCATCATGTAATGGAAAGATTGAAAGAATTAGGCTTATTGAGAAATGAGATAATTAAAATCATTAAAAATGATCGCTTTGGCCCGGTAATTGTAGAAATCAAAGGGGCAAACATTGCATTAGGTAGAGGAATTGCCCGTAAAATCATTGTTGAATCAACAGAAGTATAAACTAAATAATGTTATCACGATAAAAATGAATACACTCTGGATTTAGACAAACTTTTTCACCTAAAAGAAAATACCCTTCCCGATGATAAACAATAACGTTATTATAGGTAGTCTGACATTTCAGATGTTCTAATAATTTTTTCTGTTTATCTATCAATTTAGATAAAGATAAAGCTGAAAAATTCAATCTGTGATAATGTAAAAAACTAAAAATAATCTTTAAAAACATCCCTTTTCCCAACCAAAGCCCGATATGATGAGAATCCGGGTCCTTTTGCAAATGCTCACCTAAAAGGTATTTGTTTTTCCAAAACCAGTTTTTAAAACGATTGGTATTACTGTATTCAACAAAACGATTGACAATACATTCCAATCCATACTCAAAGGTGATATGACTGTAAATTTCTGCAAAAAGCATGATAATTTTACTGCCATCAACATCCTTATCCGTGAAAAGTTCTGATTGATAACAAATATCACATTGATTTTGATAATACTGATGAAAATAATCATTGAAGAGAAGATCCATATTATTCACCCTCCCCAGAAATAATACAGATAAGCAATAAATTTAACAAAGAGAATTTAAAAAACTTTTAGTAGATATATTACATCAACTAAAAGCTCATATTTAAGTTATAAAAGAAATGAATTTAAATTGCAAGAGAAAAAAGTGTTTTTTTAAGTTTTTTGTAAAATTAAAAAAAATTTCCCAATCCAGAAATTTTATTCCTCTTAAATGAAAGCTAATTCTCTATTAAAAAGCAGGGTTTCATTGATACCTAGTTCATATGCCACATATCTTGCTACTTGTTGATTAAGCCAATTTGGTTGATGAGCATCTGAATTAATGATAAATCTTTGCTTATCAGAAATATTTTTAAAATAATTTTGCCAATCATATTTCCAGATATATCGATTATTAATTTCAATAAAACACTCTAAAGGGACTTTAGATAAATTGGTTTCTAAAGCATAAGGATGAGCAATAATCACAGGCTTGCCTGCACCCAAAAAATGATCAATAGCTTGATAATCTTCGGATCGATCGTAACAATGATATACAATGTAATCCGTATTCATCTGAAGGGCTATTTCACTCCATTTCCCTCCATCGACTTCTACTCCCAGATAAAACCCTTTTGTCCTAACTGCATCAATATATTGCTGAAATGTTTCGTCTTTGGCAATACTATCTAAATGATCACTTATCCCGATATTTTTAGCATGTCCTACCGCAGCAATTAAATCTAATGTCATTTCTGGCACAATAGAACTATCGGTACTGGAAAAAGCAGTATGAATATGTAAATCCTGAGGAAGTCTTTGAGGATTAATCCTTGTTTTTTTCATATTAAATCTCCTTATTTAAATAAAACAATTTGGAAGATGACAGATAGATACACAAAATAACCGGATATAAGAAATCAAAAGATTTCCTGTTTTTAGGATCATCTCTAAATTGAATTATTACAACCAATAATATTATCTTTAGAAATAATACCAAAATAATGTTAATGTTAAATTAAAAACAGGCAAAGAGGAGGTTAAAGTAGGAGGTTATTTTTCTCCAGAATTTAAAGAAAACTCATTGATTTTATTGAATAAAGTTTTATAATCCAGTTTAAGAAAACGGGCAACTTTACTTTTATTTCCTTTAAATTTATTGAGTGCCTTTTTGATAATATCTTTTTCAACCTGGCTTTTGTACTCTTTAACGTATTGTTTAAAATTAAAGGACTCCAGGTTATCCATGTCCAATTCAGGATTTGAAACCATTTCTGACTCTTGTACAAAAAGTTTTTTTTCAGTTGCATTATCATTATGAAAAAAATCAAAATGATCTGGCAATAATGTAGCGGTTTCACTGACAACTATAGCTTTTTTCAAGGTGTTTTTTAATTCCCTAACATTACCTGACCATTGGTATTTACAAAGAAAATCCATACATTCTTTATTAATCTTTTTAGGAACAATATGTAAATGTTCAGAAATTTCTTTAACAAATCGTTTTACCAGTAATGGAATATCCTCTTTACGATCTCTTAAAGCTGGAATAAAAACTGAGAATTCATTAATTCGAAAATAGAGATCCTCTCTGAATTTCCCGTCATCAATCAATTCCAATATATCCTTATTTGAAGCACAAATGATTCTAACATCCAATTTAGTTTTTGTTGTAGATCCAATTCTTTGTAATTCTTTCTCCTGTAAAACCCTTAATAATTTTTTTTGTTATTCGTAAGAAAGATTGGTAATCTCATCTAAAAAAACAGTTCCTCCATTAGCAACTTCCAGTAATCCCTTTTTTGTTTCTACAGACCCGGTAAATGCCCCTTTATTATATCCAAACAGTTCACTTTCCATAAGCGCATCTGGAATTGCTCCACAATCTATACTTACCATAGGTTTATTGCTACGATTACTAAAATCATGAATTGCATTAGCAACAATTTCTTTTCCAGTTCCTGTTTCACCATAAATAATGACAGAAAAATCTGTTTTTGCTACTTTTTCTACTTCTTTGTGAACTTTTTTTATTTCCAGACTGTCTCCCATGATATATTCAAGGTATTCTCGGGTTTCCAGTTTTTTTTCATATTCCTTCATCTTTTCTTTAGCTTCATTGAGCTTTTTTCTGGCAGTTATATCCCGATATATACCTCGATAACCAATAAATTGATTCTCACTATTATACAGAGGCACCCCACTAACTTCGACAAAAAACAATTGACCTTTACAATTAACCTGGCCGATTTCAATGGGTGTAAATGGCTCTCGATTATTTAATGAATTAATTAAAGAGCAGGAATTTTCTTCTTCTTTACTAAAAAAGAAATCCAGCATGGATCTCCCAACAAGTTCATCTGCAGGATGACAAAAGAGGTTATAACATTTACGGCTAATATAAGTATATTGATAATCCTCATTAATTTCCCAGACAACATCGCTTACATTTTCAATTAAAGCCTGTAGCTTTTCTTCACTAGCCTTGAGAGCTTCTTCATACTGTTTCAGTTTTGAGATATCCTGTACAACAGTAATCATCCCTTCCAAAATCCCGTCATTTTCCAGATAATTCCAGGAAATCAAAACAGGAAATTTTTCTCCCCCTTTGCGCATATTAATACTTTCTACAACAAAGGGTTTGGTAATCTCGCGATTAATGATTTGTTTATAATGATTGAGTCCGTTTATATTTGGTAAAACCATATCAAAAGTTTTACCTATTAATTCATCCTTTTTATAGCTATGCATTTTGCAGTAAACATCATTAACATAAATGATCTTGCCAGTAGTATCAATTATATTAATTCCAGCTTTTAAAGCATCAAATACAAAATCCATTTTTTGAAAGGATCTGAGCTTCATAAAGAACCTTTTGATTTTTTACTTTTTATTTGATTGTATGGATTTAATTCCATAATTGATCTCTAATTTAGCGTATTTTGTATTTTTTGTCAATTAACTTGTAATGAGAGTGGTTAGTAAAAATATCTGTCAATTTTTAGAAACAAATATTTTTTTCACTTATCTAGGTAAAAACTATGGATAACTTTCCATAGGTCAATATATTCTATAGATATTAATCCATACAAAACACTCACAGACCAAACAAATGTGAAAATTATTCTCTAAAACACTTTGAATAAGGGGCATTACACAAATTTAAAAAAAAATAAATTGGCATCTGAATTGCTGATGTATATTAACTAACTAATTAAAATGTAAAAAAGTTTTTTTCTTCACATTTTATTGATC
>JAKSBL010000441.1 GCA_022361115.1 Spirochaetota bacterium
GCTCAAGCCATCAGTGCGGAACTAACCGCTTCCAGTCAGGAATCATCTACTGCATTAGAAGAAATTCGAACCAATGTTGAATATATGAAGAAAAAATCCCACACCCTTGACGATGAGATAACCAGTTCAGATAGTTTAGTAACAAATATAAATGAGCTAACAACAGAAACTGTAAATAATATCCAATCCCAATCTTCCGAAATCGAGCACTGCAGCTCTTCAATAGAGCACATTACAAATTCTATTCAACAAATTGCCTCAGTTAGTAAAGAAAAAATTGATATTATTCATCAATTGGAAAAATATGCATCATCTGGTGAACAGGAAATGATCCAAACAATTGGTGTTATAAAAGAGATTGCTGACTCGGCAAATGTTATCATTGAGATGCTAAATGTAATTAATAATATTGCTTCAGAAACAGATATGCTGGCTATGAATGCAGCAATTGAAGCAGCTCATGCAGGAGATGCGGGAAAAGGTTTTTCTGTTGTGGCAGACGAAATCAGAAAATTAGCAGAAAGTACTTCCCTGAATGCTGTGGAAATATCCAATTCCTTAAAAACAATAATGGAACAAATAAAAAAATCAGAAAATTACTCTTTTAATACAGGAGAATACTTTAAACAGATAGTTAGCGGAGTAGATGATGTTTCCAGTGGTTTCAAGGTGATCAATAGTTCTATTAACGAATTGAAAGCAGAAGGAGATCATATTGCCTCTTCTTTGGAACAACTTATTAACTCTTCCAATTTAGTAACCCAATCATCCAGTACTGTTTTGACTCAAATGAAGTCTATGACTCAATCTTTAGAAACAATTCAGTTTATTTCCAATGATAACAAAAATGGAATGGATGAAATTACAGTAGGAATTAATGAAATTTTTAAATCAGTTGAAATTGTAACCAATGTAGGAGTGGACAATTCTGATAATATAAAAACTATTGAAAGTCTGGTAGGAGAATTTAAAACAGAGTAGCTACCTAGAAACAGGTATCTTCTAAGTCTTTCCAATCTGCATCCATGTATTTGTTTAATAGTTTTTTAAAACTTTCTTCATTGGCCAGTTTCCAAAAAATGAGATTGATAATACTCCCTTGTAATTGAAAATCCGGGCCGGCAATAACAAAAAAATTCCGGGAAGACCCGATGACAAAAACGGAAGAATAATGTCCCTGTTCTTTCCCGATGCTTGGTAGGGTGATTTTAATCAAAAACTATTTAACACTTTCTATCACTCCCTGAATCGCTTCTCTGACTTTTTTATCTGATGTTGCAATATTCATTCTCATAAAAAGCGCCCCTTCTCTGCCAAACCAGTGACCTGCATTCAAAGCAACTTGAGAATTTTTGGTAACAGATTCAAACATCTGTTTTGAATCAGAAAAAAGCTCTCTAAAATCCAGCCACACCTGGTAAGTTCCTTCTGGAGGAATAAGTTTTATTTTTGAAGAATTATTTTTAAGTTCTTCATTAATAATCTGAATATTATTCTCAATTATTTGAATTAAATCTACCAGCCAATCTCTTCCATTATTATAAGCTGCTTCTAAAGCCACAGTAGTTAAAATATTAGTTCTACCTAAATTATATCTATTGAAAGATTGTAATATATTTTTTCTGATAGCATCATTGGGGATAATAGCTAGAGAATCGGAAATTCCACATAAATTAAAAGTTTTAGCTTCTGAGTTGCAAATTACAAACTGCTCAAATTGATCAGTAAAATTTAGGATAGAGCAAAACTGATGATCATATAAAATTATATCTTTATGAATTTCATCAGAAATAAGGAGTACATCATGATCCAGACAAATTTGAACTACCTGTTTTAATTCTTTTTTTGACCAAACCCTGCCAACAGGATTATGAGGATTACAAAGGATCAGTATTTTGTTATTTTTATCTTTTGCCTTTTCCCTTAAATCCTCATAATCCATCTGGTAATGCTTCCCAATTAGTTTTAAAGGATTTTTAACAATCCTGCGTTTGGTTTTATGAATAATATCTTTAAATTCCATAAAAACAGGGGGTTGGATAATAATACCATTATTTTCTTTAGTAAAATTTTCTAAAACCAGGGAGATAGTCGTAGTAATACTGGGACTATAAAGGGTTTGTTCTTTTACTAAATCAATAGCATATTGTTTTTTATACCACCTCTTCTGTGCCTGATAAAAAGAGTCTGGTTTGTACTCATAAGCAAATCCAGAGCAGGATATTCTATTTATCAGGGCTTCCTGGATAGGTTTTGCCACTTCAAATTCCATATCAGCTACCCACATTGGTAAGAGATTACTCTGCCCAAAAATGGATTGAAGTGTTTTTGGATGGGACTTGATTAGAGGTAAGCTATTTATTTTTTGATCTATTTCCTTCATTAATTATTCTTTTAGTGATTGGGTCTGATAATATTACTTTCTTTTAAGTATTGAGAATCCCGAATGGATACTATTTACCAGAGAACAAAATACTCAACAAGTAATTTTTATCCTTATTTATTAAATGATAAAGAATTCAGAGAAACCTGTCAAGGGCAGATTAAATTGAAAACCTAAAATGATTGATTGACAATCCGATCATTTCAAGCTATATTTAAGTTAAACTATCTTTTAAAGGAGCCGTTTGAGTGAACATCTAATATAAATGAATGCTTTATTTTTGTTTCCCCTGTTTAAAATTAGCTGGCAAATTGCCTTAAAGCTATACTAAATAAAGAAACGATGATCATTCATTTATATTAGATATTTCTCTGCGGCTTTTGTTTTGTGATAAAACATCCTGTTTTTAAAACAGACTTCTGGCTGCAGAGTTTGATAATTTTTAAAATCAGGAGTTTACATGAGTCACAAACAAGTCAATATTCAAAATTTATCCTTCATTTATCCCTCTGCTATTGAACCCTTATTCCAAAACATTCAACTTACCGCTCAATTAGGATGGACAGGAGTTGTTGGTGAAAATGGTTCAGGAAAGACCACATTCTTAAAAATCTTAACTGATCTATTAAAACCTATAAATGGATACATTCATTTGCCTGATACACTGATTTATTGCGAACAATGCACAGATAATCCTCCTCCATTGTTAGATGAGTTTATGGAAAGTTATGATAAAATATCCTGTCAATTAAAAGGGATCTTCAATATCTCTCAGGATTGGAAAAATCGGTGGTCAACTTTAAGCTTTGGTGAAAGAAAAAAAAGTCAGATAGCTGCTGCCCTCTGGCAGGAGCCTGAAGTACTGGCCATTGATGAACCAACTAATCATCTGGATTTACCTAGCCGACAACAATTAATGAAAGCTCTTCAGTCATTTCGAGGGATTGGATTTATTGTTTGTCATGACAGAGAAGTATTGGATTCTATTTGTTATCAATGTTTTTATATTGACCCCCCCTCAATTATCTCCAGGCCAGGAGGCATCAGCCAAGGATTAGCAGAGCAAAAACAGGAAAATACCTACCAAAAAGAACAATATTTCCAAACTAAGAAAAAGCTGAATAAGGCACGAGGAGAATCCAGCAGAAGACGGGGGTTAGCTGCCAGTCAGCATAAAAAGCGTTCAGAGAAAAATCTGGCAATCAAAGATCATGATTCCAGGTTTAAAAAAAATCTCGTCCGAATATCGGGTAAAGATGGAACCGGCGGTAAACTTCTTAGACAATTTGATAAAAAAATCGAGCAACTGGAAAACCGGTTAACAGATTTTCAGTGGAAAAAAGAAAATCAGCTGGGTATCTGGGGGAATTTTGAAGTTTCAAA
>JAKSBL010000438.1 GCA_022361115.1 Spirochaetota bacterium
AAAAAACGTAAAACTGTTATAGTAAAATATCCTGATGATTATCCCAAAAACCTTCCCAACTTAATAATAGCTACTATCATTCCTGTCTCCAGTATTTATTAAGAATTACTCAGCTAATTAGATTAGATGATTTATATAATTTATGAATTTTTTTGCACATAAAAATAACTTGATTAATTTTGTTGAGTATGTTAGTTTTCTTTCTATCACTCTTATTTAAATTGAATTACTATATATTATTAATTTGAGAATTTTAAAAAACTGTTTTTTTATTTTGGATTATTTTATCATTAAAGCATTAATAATAACCAAAAATTATGTTCATTTACTGATTAAAGTAAAAAAATACCATTTATGATAACCACAAAGTAAATATTATGAATTATAAAAATGAAATATCTGATATATTTAAAAAATTAAGTGAGTTATACAAAAAAAATAACAGAAAAATCAATTATTTAATTATTATTTTTTTGCTTATTGGTTTATCATTGTATCTTCATTTGCCTTATATCAATGGGGATCGTTTAAGTGCAGCTGACTCTAATGGGTATGAGTACCTTGCTTATAATATTGCTAGATATGGTATTTATGCTGTCGATACTGATATCGATCTCAGTCTTTTAAATAAGGCTCAATTAAAGGATTATAAAAAGAATAATACCTATTATAAACGTGATCCTGGTTATTCTATATATTTAGCACTCTTTCTTCTGTTTAGTCCTGAAATGAAAACTCAATCACCTTCTTTTTTAGATGAGCAAGATAATCCAATTGGAAAAAAAGTAAGAAAAAAAATTCAGGCAGTTACATTATTACTGATGCTCATTCTGATATTATCAGTTTTTTTCATAACTTATAAATTTACCTCCCAATTACTACTATCTTTTATAATTTCCATTATTTTTATTTTTTCTGTTCCTCTTGACCTTAAATGTATATTATCTGGGAATATGCTAATGTGGCATTCCTATTTCCTATATCTTGCTCTAAAAAAAACAGAAAAAAAGATTTTAAATATATTTTATGTTTTTATTTCTGGTTTGTTACTTGCTTTACTAATTTACACAAAAGCAATTTATCAATACTGGTTTATTCTCATTATATTTTCTGGTTTTGTTTTTTTTATTTTAATTAAAGATAATAAAAAAAGAGTTCACTTTTTAAAAACTTCAATCCTTATTTCAGTCATTACCTTCTTCTTTATTTCCCCCTGGTTAATTCGTAATAAAATCAAAGCAGATGACTTTTCTATTTCAGGTAGAAAAGGAGTTATTTTAGCAATAAGAGCGGAATATAGTACAATGACCTGGGGAGAATATTTTGGATCATTTATTCATTACCTATCTGGACAGCCAGAATATTTATTCAGATTTAGAGAAAATTATTTAAAGAAATTATATTCCCCTCCAGTATATGGCTATCGAAGGTTTGATAGAAATAATACAGATGATGGATTATATCGAACTGTAAAATGGAGCAAAGGTAAAGTGAATAAGTTAGCTAATAAGCTACTTGAGGAAGATGAATCATTAAATGGCAATCCTGAAAAAGCTATAACAAAGGCTGCAAAAATAATGCTGAAAGAAAATTGGTTCAAACATTTAATGTTAACTTTTACATTTGGTTATAGAGGTTTTACAATCAGAAATTCATATACATATATAAATATGAAAAATGAATTATTAAATAAGATCAAATTAATTATTGAACTATTCAAAGTATTCTTTGTTCCTTTTTTTCTTATAACGAGTATATTTCTATTCATTAAGAAGAAATACTATATGTTGTTTTTCTATCTTCCGGCTTTATATTGTTATTCCATTCATGCTTTTGCTACACATTTTATTCCAAGATATATTGAATCAATTCTCCCAATTATATTTATCAGCTTAGGAATCACTTCTGATTATTTTTTTCTGAAATTTAAGAAGTTCTTTAGTAAAAAAAGTATTAAAAACTGATTTTGATTATCAATATTAAATATCAGCAAGCTGAACAACTCAATATCTGAGGTTGGATCAATGGTCAAAAGGTATTTCAAAAAATATGTAATTATTGATTAAAATTCAAGATCAGAATAGATGATTTTAATTAAACAACAACTCTCTCAATTCATTGATATTCGCTAAATAATAATCACAATAATTCTTTAAATAATCTACAATCTGAGGTATTTGGTGCCCCCAGCCAGCGGCAACAGCTGTGACTCCTGCTTTTTTGGCCATTTGCATACCTGGCAGTAAATCATCTAAGACTAATGCCTGTTCTGGTTTTAAATTAAAGTTGTTTAATATTTGTTGAACAGGATAAGGATTGGGTTTTCTTTTATTTTTATCATTATCCCAGCCAAAGATTAAATCTGGTTGTAAATGATTCGCTTTTTCTTCATAGTGCCTTTTGATGATGGATTTCTCTGAATGAGAGACTACGGTTATGATACCGCCGGCTTTACGAAAGTCATTAAGAATATCCAGAATCCCTGGATAAAAATGAGGAATGATTTTAGCTGTAAACTGACGCCAGATATTTAGTTCCTCTTGTAATTCAGCCTTGGTCAGTTTTAGTTCTTGTATTAAATAATCGCTAATACCAGGATGAAAGTTTTTAAGAAACCATTCATCCAACGTAACAGGAGTGGTATGAGGACGTAATTTTCGCATTATTTCAAGATGTGCTGGATAATGGATACATTGTGTGGAATCAACACAAGTATCATCATGATCCAGAATTAAACATTTATATTTCATGATTTAATCCATATTTTATTTTTCACTATTTTTTTCTGTTTTAAAAAGCTTTACCATTTCATCCAGATGGTCAATGTTTTCAGAATTTTCTACTCCTGCTGAGGAGATGATTTCTACAGAATTGAAAATTTCATTGATACCCGATGTTACTTCTTCCATGCCATTTTTATTATCATTGGAAATCATGACAATCTGAGCCAAAGATTTTACAATAAGATTGATATCGTTCTGTAAATCATCTGAAGATTTGACTACTGTATCACTGCTGTTTGTTAAGTTGTTTAAGCTATCCATAATTTGATTACTACCAATTAATAGTTCTTGAATAGAGTTTTTAATTTCAGTAATACCAATGGTCACTTCTCCTACACCCTGAACAATTCTGGCAAAGTACTCACCCGTTTTTTGAGAAGTATCTTCTGATACTTTAATCAAATCTAAGACATCTTGCAAGGATTTATTAATCTCTTGAGCATTACTGGCTGTATCTTCTGCTAATTTTCTGATTTCATCAGCCACAACAGAAAAACCTTTTCCTGCATCACCTGCATGGGCAGCCTCAATAGCTGCATTCATAGCAAGCATATCAGTTTGAGAGGCAATGTTGTTGATAACTGTTAACATTTCGATCATTACATTAGCCGAGTCGGTAATTTTTTTGATAACTCCAATAGTTTCCAGCATTTCGTTTTCACCATTGCTGGCAATATTTGATAGATTTTCGACAATTTTAATTTTGTTCTCAGCAGTCATGGCTATGTTGTTGATAGAAGCTGTGATTTCTTCAATAGCTGTACTGGAAGTGGAAATCATTTCGGCCTGTTGATCAATTTGATCATTTACTACTTCGCATAATTGTTTAGCTAAATCGAGATTATCATTGGATTTTTGGATTTCTGTATCAAGTACATGACTTTTGTCCTTCATGTTTTCTACATTTGTCCTTATTTCCTCTAAAGCAGTAGAGGTTTCTTCAGAAGAACTAGCTAGTTCTGCACTGATACCTCTAGCAGTTTCCAATAAATTCTTAATACGAACCACCATTTCTTTTAAACTGAAGATAAAACGGTTAAAATGTTTAGATAAAAAACCAATTTCATCTTTAGATGGAAATTTCATTTGCAGTGTTAAATCTCCATTGCGGCTGGCTAATTGTTCCAGGTAAAGGGTAATTTTATTTAAAGGATTGGAAATCATTTTAAAATTGTTGAATAAATTAACAAAAATAAGCAGGAGGCACAAGAAGAGTATAAAAAAAATACTGATAATGTGTAATTTGTTTTTTTCGTTATTAATATCTGTTTTTAATGCATTAACTTTTATCTCAATATCATCAATATAAACTTCTGTGCCAATAATCCACTCGTATTCCTCAATTAATAATACATAAGAAAGTTTGGGTTGTGGTTCTGCTAAACCTGGTTTGGACCAACTATATTTAACATAGCCATTCCCATTTTGCTGACAAACTTCCAGGAATTTTAAGAAAAGGTTCTGGTTATCTGGTTCTGCACAATTGTACTTAGGGTCATCCATAATCTGACCGTTTAAAGCGGGAGAAGTTGGATGCATGACCATACGGGGAAAGGGGAGTTCTGTATTATTGATCCAGATAAAACCATTCCCTTCATCATAACGAATGTTTTTAATTCTTTCTTTGATTTGCTCTTTCCCTTCCTCTTCAGTTAAGTAGCCCTCATTGATTCTATCCATTACATGGTGAATAATGGATTCTGCTTCCTCAATAATAAACTGGAGATTTTTTCTCTTTTCATTTAAGATCTGCTCTTCCATAGTAGTTGTGCTTTTTTTGGTTATTTGATTGATGGTCATGGTGATGATGAGAAAAATAATGATCAGTGCTGTTAGATTTATGATTGCATTCAACAAAGTATTTTTCAGGCCAATTCTCATACAGTTTACCCCCAATTCTTTTTGTGGTATTAATTATAAGAGAAGATTTAAAAAGTAAGATCAATTATCATCAAAAAAAATATAAAACATAAGTTAAATAAATAAAAAAACATAAAAATTAATTTCCTCCTTTTTTTTATTGCTATCCTTACTAATTATGATTAAATTAATGAGTAGGAAATAAAAAAATATGGAGGCATTTATGGACATTTTTGTTTATGCTATGCAAATGGAAAAGGACGGAGAAGATTTATACAGGAATTTAGCAAAACAAGCTACAAGTGTGGGAGTGAGAAATATTCTGACTACTTTGGCAAATGCTGAGGTAAAACACTATAATTATTTAAAAAATCTAGCAGAAGGTGTATCCTTTGATTACTCTAATGCTACCAATATTACTGAAATTAACAATCTGTTTACAGATATGAAAAAAGAAGATAAAACGGCTTTGCTCAATGAGACACAGATTGATCTATATAGAAAGGCTTTAGAAATTGAGAATAAAAGTACTCAGTTTTATCGAGATAAATTTGCAGAACTAGATAATCCATTTCAGAAATCAATTTTAGAACATTTAGCCAAAGAAGAAGAAAAACATGCAGAAATTATTCAAGTCATTATTGACTTTATCAGAGAACCTGAAAAGGTTGATAATGCAGAATTTCCACATTTAATTGAAGAATTTTAAAAAAAGGTGATAAGCGCGGATTAATAAAGTTAATCCGCGTTAATTAAAAATGAAAGATATTATCCATTACTTATTAAACATTGAGCAAAAAGCTGAGCGGTTTTACCATAAATGTGCTTTTTTTTATCAAGATAATCCTCCGTATCATGACTTTTTGCACACTTTATGCCAGGAAGAAAAATGGCATTATGAAATTCTGTCTGATATTTTAGTCAAACATAAAAATAAGCTTGAGGAAATACCATCTTCGGTTAAGATAGATTACTCACATAAAAATTCTACTAATGTTTTTTATTTTCAGAAATGTTTTGAAATGAATGAAAACGAATTGACAGATGAATTGATTTTAAATTGTATAGTAGATGCTGAGTATTCAGAATGGAATGATTTATTTCTCTATGTAATTGATCAAGTGAGTACTATTGATGCAAAGATAGAACCAATGCGTAAAGAAATGCAGAAACATCTGTTATTAATTGAAGAGTTTTTTGCTCAATATCAGCAATCCAATCTAAAGCTAATAAAAAAGTTCAAAGCGATAAAAGAAGTCTGGAATTTTACTGTTTTAATTGCTGATGATGATTCGGTGATACAAAAATTGCTACAAAGTATTCTGAAAAAGAAATATCAAGTAACTGTTGTAGATAATGGGGACCAAGCCAGAACTTTGATAGATAGTCATGATTTTGATGTGATCATCAGTGATGTGGAAATGAAAGGGATGAATGGAATAGATTTATGTAAAAATCTGGAGAAGAAAAAACCTGACTTGCTCAATCGCTTGGTTTTTATTTCCGGTAATCCTGAGTATGAAGATCAGTTGTCAAATAATATTGCTGCATTTATTTCAAAACCTTTTCATCTGGGAGAAATATTGAAAGTTGTACGCCAAATTATTATGAACCAGGCAAAATAAAAACAATCAAAATCAATACCCACCTAAGATTAATTTGCATTTTTCTCAGATTATGATTATATTATGGATGGTTGTTGGATAACAAAAGGTATGATTTATTACAGCCAATGATTTTTATTAAATTTATAATTCGTCATTCTATTTTGATGAACTCTATTAAATGAGATCAATTATTCCACTTTTATTATAATGGATAAAGGAGTCGTTATGAGTAAAGAAATCGTAGTAACTGACAAAACTTTTGAAGAGGATGTTTTAAAAAGTGATAAACCTGTTCTTGTAGATTTTTGGGCAGAATGGTGTGGCCCTTGTCGAATGCTTGCTCCAATTTTAGAAGAAATTGCAGAGGAGTATGAAGGAAAAATAAAAATATGTAAATGTAATGTTGATGAAAATCCCGATACAGCAGGAAAGTATGGGATTATGAGTATTCCCAGCATCAAAATATTTCAAAAGGGCCAACTTGTGAGTGAGGATGTTGGTGTAAAACCAAAAGATGCTATTGTGAATTTATTTAAAGAGTATATTTAATAATTATATGATTGATCCGGTCTATCAGTTTATTAAAGAGTGTATAGCTGAAACTGCTCAAATTCCTCTTTCAGCTGTTAAAGAAACCAGTGATTTTCAGATTCATCTGGAAATGGACTCATTAGAAGCGGTGGAAATACTCTATAAAATTGAGCAGCAGTATCAAATTCAATTTGGTGAAGTTGAACTAGAAGAACTGCAAACATTTCATCAAATTTATGAAAGAACTCAGAAACTTCTCCATGAAAAATAGGGTAGTTATCACTGCTGTTTCGATTAGTAATGCTTTAGGCAACAGCTTAGATTCTGTTGTTCAAAAAGTTATTGATAAAAAATCGGGTTTTTCAAAGATTCCTCAACAATTTCTTCCTCCTCAATCAAGTTCTCAAATTGGCGCCAGGATGGAAAATATAGTCGGTGACAACCGTTATCTGACTTTATTTGAAAAACTTTTTCAGCCCCTAAAAAATAAATTTGATAATCCGTCTACCCCATTAATCATTGGAACGGTTTTTCCTGGGGTTGAAGAAAAAAGATTTATTCCTATAGATCAATTAATCCCCAAACTATCAGAGGTTTCAGGTTTTCCAGAAACTTTGATTACCTTTAATTCCAATACCTGTGCTAGTGGAAATTTTGCTATTGCTCAAGGAGTGAGAAATATTGCTCTTGGTCTGAATGCGGTGGTTATTGCTGGAGGAATTGATATTCTCTCTTCCTATTTATATGCTGGTTTTAGTTCGTTAAAAAATTTATCTGATCTTGAACCCCGGCCCTTTAGTTCCCAACGGAAAGGTTTGGGTCTGGGCGAAGGGGGAGCCTTTTTTATTTTAGAAAATTTAGAAAAGGCTCTTCAAAAAGGAAGAAAAATCTTGGCAGAAGTGATAGGATTTGGAGCTTCTGCTGATGGTCAAGGTATTACTGGTATGGATAAATCAGGTGAGGGGATTCAGTTCGCCATCATCCAAGCTTTACAGTCAGCCAGGTTAAGTCCAAAGGATATTGATTATATTGGCTGTCATGGAACCGGAACAAAGCTAAATGATCAGATAGAAGCAAAAGTGATCACCAGTATATTTGGCTCACAAACTCCTGTTCAGGCTTTTAAATCCTATTGGGGTCATCCCATGGGGGCAGCAGCAGCTTTAGAGGCTGCTATGGCAGTATATTCTCTGGAAAAACAACTATTATTACCTCTAAATTATTTACCTGATATGGATCTGAATTTTATCATAGAGCCTCATAAAACTTCTATTCAATATGCAATTAATTTAGCCTTTGGATTTGGGGGAATCAATAGTGCTCTGGTCTTAAAAAGATATGAAAATTGAAATGATTCAAACAACTATTTGTGATTTTCACTGCCAAGTTATTCACCCAGCAGATATTTCTAGCTTAACAGAAATTGCTGGTCAAAAAATAGAATATTCCATTCAGCAAAATCCACTCGTTCATGAAATGGTTAAACATGATAATCGGCAGTGTCATATCTGGTGGGGGGCTAATCAGTATCAGGATTGGTTACTAAATTCAACCTTTCAGCAATGGAGGGCTAAAAAAACGATTAATCCCATTATATTTGCTAATGGAATTCCTAATCACTTTATTGCCTATTTAGGAAAAAAATTTAAACTAATCGGTTCTGCTAATAGTTATTCTCATTGTAATATAAGAAATTTAATTGCGGATCTCAATCAGAATCAGAACTCGCTGACATTTGCTTTTTATTTACTAAAAGTGAATCAACAGTACTTATTAAATTATTTTCTGTTCTCTTTTCAGCAAAATCGAAAAATTCACTATTTACTCCACAATTACCCCAATCCTTTTAAAAAAACACAATTTCTCATTGACCATTCCCTTTATATAGGAGATAATCAGTCTGATAAAATCGATTTAAAGCAGCAAGTAATTAATAAGGGTTTTTCTGCCGATCAATTTAAAGACTTGTTAAAAGATAAAAAATCTATAAGACTAACCTTTCAACAGAACAATTACTGGGAATCAATATTAATTCAGTAAAAACTAGTAGAATAACCATTACTGACTGAAAGAGTTATTTTTTAATTGAGGATGATATGACTGATACTATACAAAATTTAATTCAGGCTCTTAATACTATTTTAATTGGTAAAGAAGATAAAATTACTAAATTAGTGGCAAACATCCTCATTGGCGGCAATATTTTATTAGAAGATTTTCCAGGAGTAGGAAAGACTATTGTCTCAAGAGCAATTGCAAGTTTAATTGCCAGAAAAACTAAACCAGTCTATTTTAAACGAATTCAAGGAACTCCTGATCTGCTTCCTTATGATATTACTGGAGTAGATATCTATGATCCAGGAAAAAAAGATTTTATTTTTAAACAGGGGCCAATTTTTACTGATATTTTACTGGCTGATGAATTAAACCGGGCAACCCCAAAAGTTCAATCCGCCTTATTGCAAGCTATGGCAGAAAAACTGGTTACTGTGGGTAATCGTACTTATCAATTACCAGAAGTTTTTTTTGTTATTGCTACTCAAAATCCTATTGAATCTGAAGGGACCTATCCCTTGCCTGCTGCCCAGCTGGACCGATTTACCTGCTGCCTTTCTTTAGGGTATCCAGACTTTGATCATGAACTTGAGATTTTGGAAAAAGGGAAATCTGAGGATCGTTTGCACAATTTAACTCCTGTAATTCAGGTGGAAGAAGTTCTTTTAATTAGAGAAAAGATTAAAACGATTGAGATAGATCCTAAAATTTTAAAAACAATAACCTCAATTTGTCAAAAAACCAGACATCATAAAGATATAAAACTGGGATTATCTACCCGGGCAGGATTGATGATGGTAGACTTATTAAAATCCTATGCCCTTTTAAAAAGACGGGCTTATGTTATTGATCAGGATTTAATTGAATTAGCTGAAGATGTCTGGTCACACCGGCTCATTTTGTTAAATCCCCAGCTAAAAGCTGCTGATATAATCAGTCATATTACCAGAGATGAAGTTCGAAAAATGTTACGGCATTGATAGTAAGAGAAAAATGATCCTAATAAAACCTTGACAATTTGGTAAATTTATTATATCTTGACCGGACAATTTCTAAAACTTGAACATTCAATATAAATAAGGACAATAACATGGCTGTACCTAAAAGAAAGAAAAGTAAATCAAAAACAAGAACCAAACGAAGCATCAATATGAAAATGAAACTCCCACAGATGACTAAATGTCCTGAGTGTGGAGGACTCACGCCAGCGCATAGAGTTTGTACTCATTGCGGATACTACAAGAAAAAACTCGTTGTTGAGGTTTCTAACGATTGAGAATTGGCATAGACATTGAGTCTGGAGAAAATTCATTTACTGAACTGGTAAATGGAGCCCTCATTGCCAGTCAGCATTATCCAGATACAGATCTTTTTCTAATAGGTAATGTCAAAAATGTCATAAAAAACTTTCCTGAAATCGAATCCAATCCCCGTATCTCCCTAGTTCATGCCCATGAAATGATAGCCATGGATGAAGCTCCCATTAGTGCATTAAAGCAAAAAAATAATGCTACTGTGAATGTGGGAGCCAGAATGGTAAAGAATCAAACCATTGACCTTTTTTTCTCACCTGGGAATACTGGTGCTACAGTTGCGGCAGCTTCTTTAGAATTAAAAAAACTGC
>JAKSBL010000313.1 GCA_022361115.1 Spirochaetota bacterium
AATAACGGAAGAAAATTCTCTGGTTTTAGATGAAATTGTTGATGATATTGAACAAATATCTAAAAAAACCATGGAGATAAAAAACTTTCTCAACCTTTTATTTGGTATTTCAGAGCAGACGAATCTTTTAGCTTTAAATGCTTCTATCGAAGCTGCTAAAGCAGGAAATTTAGGGAAGGGTTTTTCTGTTGTAGCAGAACAAATAGGCAAACTTGCAGAGCGGGCAAAAAATACGGCTACTCAGGTTAATGAAAAAATGGAAATCAACTTTACACAAGTTGAAAATACAAAGCAGCTAATTAGTCATTCTAGTGAACAAATCAAAACAATCTTAGATTCAATGAATATGTTAAAAACAATGGTAACAAAAATGATGTCGGGAATTAATGAGCAAAAAACTGATTTTGGAAATGTTCAGAATCAATCGCATAGTATATATCAATTATCTGAAAAAATGAAAGAACTAATTCAATCGAGTCAGGATAATAGTCAAACCCTGACTGAAGTGTTAGAATCTTTTACTGAAACAATGCGAAAATATCAAATTGAAGATTAATGAGAGGTATTATCTTTCTTAATTTCCCTAATAAAATACCGGAGAAATATGATAGATATTCTTTTTAATATTTATGATTTATTTTTCATAATAATATTGTTAAAGTAAGGGTAATTAAGTTATTATAGTTTTTGTAAAAATAAAAAAAATGACTTGTATTACTCAATAAAAAATTATATATTTATAATGTTTTAATTTATATAGTCTAAATATTAAGAAATAACTATTTTTTATCAACATTCATTGAATTTTATTAAACTATTATTCCTAATTATTAAATGATGGTCATATCATGCTTTAAGTTTAAAATTTTGCAAATAATTAACTAAATTTTAAATAAATATTTTGTAATTATTTAAATAATTATTATTATTAATATATATGATAAAGTAGGGGTTCGGCATGGAAAAGCTGCAATTTGAAAATACAAAAAAGAATATTTTTCTTCTTATTGATTTTATTCTTATCATTATCAGTCTCCTGTTTTTTATTTACTCTATTAAGAAGATAACCACGGTGCCGTTGTATACTTATCTGGCAATCATTAATGGCGGTTTTTTAGTCATATTTTTAGGCGCTATGGCCAGTGGTTTACTATTCAAAAATAAAAAACTGATGTTTCAAAGTATTATCATTGCAATGTATCTTTATTCATTAATATTTTTGGTTTTAACTTCATTTTATCAATCCATTCCTTTATTAGTGATGGTTATATCTCTTTTGCTGGTTTACTTTAAGGATGGAGAAAGTAAGAAAAAAATTACTTTCATGATCACAGGTGCAATAATCTATTTAATCCTGGCAATATTACAGATTAGCAATTTTGTCCAAGTGGATTATATCAGCTTTATGAAAAATAGTTTGTTTTATATATATGGGTCTTTACATTTTGTGTTTATCCCTCTCTTAGTATATAGTTTTTATTTATTACTAGTTCAGTCTCAAATTACTCTGGATTCTGATTTTCATAAAGTTGTATATGAAAAGTCCTTATCAGTGGATGAGTTAAATGAAAAAATTTACCACCTTAAAAAAAATCTCAATCAATTGGAAACCAGTGAAAAAGGCATCTTTAATACCACTTATAAGATACTACGTGAAAATAAAAAGATAATGGATTATCTGGAAGAATATAAAATGATAAAAAAAGATGCAGTTATTACCTATTCTGTGCATAACATTGATAAAGGGGGTAAAAAGATTTTAGAATTGTTAGAGCACCCCTTAACTGATGAGAAAGATGATGCAGCATCCTATGAAATTGCTTTGCATACGAAAACAAAAGTTTTTGAATTATCCATATCCGGCTACCATTATGAAATTATGTTAAAAGGAATTTTATACAACATTATACATGTTTTAATGGATAAACTAGTTAATGATATTAAAAATAATGTAACAAACTATGATGTACGAGGCTTAGTCGAAAGGGATCAAATCGAAACAAAGGTATTTGGTAAGATCTGTAGAAATAACAGGCTGAATACTAATATTACTCGAATACGTTCTCTTTTAGCAAGCGAAGGTTTAACCATTGATTTAATAGAGAGTAAAGATAGTATGGTTCGCATCAATACTATTTCTGATAAAATTACTATTTACGAAGATTAAAAGTTTTTAACAATAAAATTTAAAAAACTGGTTATTATAAAATAACCAGTTTTTTTTTAATTACCCTGCAAAATTCGGTCAGCCATTAATGCGGCATTGATTAATCCTTGTTTTCCAATACCCATAGTGGCAATAGGAACACCCTTAGGCATCTGTAATATTGATAACAGAGCATCAATACCACTTAGATCCCCAACCACTAAGGGGACACCTATAACTGGTTGTGCCACTTGTGAGGCAACTACACCCGGTAATGCAGCAGCTAAACCCGCAGCAGTAATGTAGATCTTTGTCTGGTTGGTTTTTAAGAAGGAAATTAATTCAGGAAGATTACGGTGAGCAGAAAAAACATAAAGTTCATAAGCTAAATTTAATTCTTTTAGCTTGTCTTCTAAATGAACCAGTTGTGTTTTATCGTTTTCACTCCCAATAATAATAGTAAT
>JAKSBL010000006.1 GCA_022361115.1 Spirochaetota bacterium
ATAGTTTTTTTAAAACTCAAGGGGGAGATAAATTTGCAGAATTTGTTTTTTTAGGTAACTATATAAATGCTATTACTAGTGTTGACTTTCGGGTGGCTGTTTTTAACAATATCGTCTGGGTTATTTTTGGACCTGGTCTGGCAGTTTTTTTTGGTTTAGTGATTGCCCTTTTGGCTGATCGATCCAATTTTGAAGTTCCAGCTAAAGCACTAATTTTTTTGCCTATGGCTATCTCTTTTATTGGTGCTGGTATTATCTGGAAATTCGTTTATGCCTACCTCCCTCCTGAAGAAAATCAGATTGGGTTGTTAAATCATATTATAAAAATCTTTGGTGGGATTCCAGAGAACTGGATGATCTATCGGCCAAAAGTATTTGGAATTAAAATACCAATTAACTCTATCTTGTTAACCTTTATATTAGTCTGGATGCAGACTGGATATGCGATGGTTCTCCTCTCATCCGCAATCAAAGGTGTTCCTGATGATTTACTGGAAGCAGCCCGGATTGATGGAGCAGGAGAGTTTAAAATTATTATTTCAATCATTATTCCCTATATTAAAGGAACAATTATAACAGTTACAACGACTATAGTCATATTAACGTTAAAAGTTTTTGATATTGTCTGGTCCATGACCGGAGGTAATTATGATACCGATGTACTGGCTACCCTTCAGTACCAAGCGATGTTTGGGATCAAAAATTACAACCTGGGTTCTACATATGCAATTATTTTGTTAGTTTTGGTTATTCCAGCTGTATTGTATAATCTCAAACAATTTTCTGAAAGGGAGGCATTCTAATGGCAAATTCTTTAACAGGAAAAAAATTTTTACAGAAAACCTTTGCAAATATTGTACTTGGTATTATCTGTTTTATGTGGACTGTACCAACTTTTGGCCTTTTTGTCACTTCCTTCCGGCATAAAGATGATGTAGCAAAAACCGGTTGGTGGACTGCTCTAGATAAAGAGAACAAAGGATTCACATTCATCAACTATCGCCAGGTTTTGGCAGCTGGACGAGAAGGTGTAGTCAATGAAGCCGGTAGAAAAATCAGAGGAAAAAATTTCTTTACAGCCTTTACCAATAGCATCACGGTAACCATACCAGCAACAGTTATTCCTATTTTAATAGCGACTTTTGCTTCCTATGGTTTTGCCTGGATACGATTTCCAGGCAGGCGCTTTTTTTTCTCAATCGTGGTAGCTCTATTGGTGGTTCCACTACAGATTGCACTTATCCCATTACTGGTATTTTATAATAAAATTGAAATCGGAGGTACCTTTTTAGCCATTTGGCTGGCCCATACAGGGTTTGGTCTACCTCTTGCTATTTATTTAATTTTTAATTATATCAATCAATTACCACGTTCTATTTTAGAATCTGCATTTATTGATGGAGCTTCCCACTTTACCTGTTTTATCAGATTAATTTTACCTCTATCTGTTCCTGTATTAGCATCATTTGCAATTTTTCAGTTTTTGTGGGTATGGAATGATTTATTTGTAGCCCTCGTATTTTTAGGAACAGACTCTGAAATGGCTGTATTAACTTCACAGTTATTAAATTTAATTGGTGAAAGAGGGAGTAACTGGCACCTGCTCTGTTCTGGTGCTTTTATTTCAATGGTTATTCCATTGGTTGTCTTCTTTTCATTACAAAAATATTTTGTACGAGGTTTATTAGCAGGTTCAGTCAAAGAATAAAGAGGAACGAAAAAATAAAGCGGTGTTATCCATAAAAGGATATCACCGCTTTTTTATTGCACAATATTTTTGTTATTATTAGAGGTTCTTGCAAAAATGCAACGAACTATGGTAAAAGTGAGTTTATTTGTTAATAGAGATGCAAGAAGCTCATTTTTCAGCATTTTTGCAAACACCCTCATTAAAAAATTACTCCCCCATATCCAACAAAACTGCTGGATTGATGGATATCATAACTGGTATAATATCCGATTAAATTGCCTTTTGTTGCACCATTTATCTTTCCTGCATGCATGGCACCTAATGCTGCCCCTGCAGAACAGGCAGCTTTATTTGTTAGAGCATATTTCAATGACTTTTCTTCTTCCATTTGAACAACTAAATCCAAATACCCTTTATCATTTTCTTCTTTTACCCACTGAACAGCATCTTTAGTTGAATCTTTATGGTAAAAACCATAATTTGGCCCATAATGAGTTAAATCAGTGGATCCAATATAAACTGTATCTCTCCCCAATTGCTGATTTAACTTATCAATAAATGGTATAATTTTCATAGTTGGAGGAAGATAAATTGTTAATATGGAGATATTTCCAAAAAAATAGTGGACTAAAGGCAATAATACTTCTATAGTATTATCCTGCAAAAAGGGAACAGTTTGTACTTC
>JAKSBL010000547.1 GCA_022361115.1 Spirochaetota bacterium
TAATAAATTTGAAATAAAAAAAATTCTACTGGAGTAAAACTCTTTTAGTTAAAAATGAAATAATATACTTATCTTGACAAATATTCAATGATTATGTACTCTCATTGAGTATTTATTTTTTTTTCGAGGTAAGAATGTTAAATAATAAAACAATATTGATTACCGGTGGTACTGGTTCTTTTGGAAAAAGATTTGTAAAACGTGTATATGACGAGTATAATCCAAAAAAAGTCATCATTTATTCACGAGATGAATTTAAACAATTCAATTTAAGTCAAGAATATAACAATTATAAAAAACTAAGATTTTTTATTGGAGATGTTCGAGATAAGGAAAGATTATATCGAGCGTTTAATGGTGTAGATTATGTAATTCATGCTGCTGCATTGAAACAAGTACCTGCTTGTGAATATAATCCTTTTGAAGCTGTAAAAACTAATATTATTGGTGCCCAAAATGTCATAAATGCAGCTATCGATAAAGGAATAAAAAAAGTAGTAGCTCTTTCAACGGATAAAGCTGTAAATCCCATCAACTTATATGGAGCTACAAAATTAGCATCTGATAAAATCTTTTTAGCAGCAAATGCTTATGCAGGTGGACAAAATACAATTTTTAGTGTCGTTCGATATGGCAATGTAGCTGGTAGTAGAGGATCGGTAATCCCATTCTTTAACAACCTGATAAATAATGGAGCAAAAACACTACCAATTACAGATTTTCGGATGACAAGATTTTGGATCACATTAGATGAAGCAGTTGATTTAGTTTTTAAAGCAATTAGTGAAAGTAAAGGAGGGGAAACTTATATTTCAAAAATCCCTTCTTTTAAAATAACAGATCTAGCTAAAGCAATGCTTCCTGATGGGGATTTAAAAGAAGTTGGAATTAGAGAGGGTGAAAAACTTCATGAAATCATGGTTACCGAATATGATTCAATGAAAACTTATGAATATTCCGATCATTACATTATTTACCCAAGTTTCGACTGGTGGGATTTTGAAAGCCATTTTACAGAAGGCGGAAAAAAAGTTACCAATTTTTTTTCTTATTCTTCAGATAATAATCATCAATGGTTAACAGTAAAAGATATACAAAATAATTTAAAAAGTATTATTATATAAATATAAAAAGGATTTTTGAAGATGGATTTCTTATCCTATGGGAAACAATGGATAGATAATGAAGATATTACTGAAGTTGAGAAAGTTTTAAAATCTCCATTTTTAACTCAAGGCCCTAAAGTTACAGAATTTGAAAAAGCATTATGTAATTATACAGGAGCTAACTATTGTGTTGTCGTTTCAAATGGTACTGCAGCCTTACATCTTGCTGTTGCTGCTTTAGATATTGAAAAAAACAAAAAGGGAATCACCAGTCCAATTACATTTGCAGCTTCTTCAAATTGCATGATATACAATAATGTAAACCCTTTGTTTGTTGATATTAATCCAAAAACATATAATTTAGATTACAGTAAGCTAGAAGAAATAGATGATCCAGAGGTAAAGTTGATTATTCCAGTTCATTTTGCTGGTCAACCCTGCAATATGGATCAAATTACAAAAATTGCTAATAACAAAAATTGGTTCATAATTGAAGACGCATCACATGCAATTGGTTCAAAATATAAAGATGGTAGCATGGTAGGGAGTAATAAATACTCAGATATGACCACATTTTCTTTTCATCCAGTTAAAACAATTACTACAGGTGAAGGGGGAGCAATTACTACAAATGATAAAGAATTATATAAAAAATTAATCATTTTAAGAAACCATGGTATTACAAAAAACAAATTAGAACATAATACAAATCCTGAAACTTGGTATTATGAAATGCAAAAGTTAGGTTTCAATTATCGCTTAACTGATATTCAATGTGCTTTAGGAATTAGCCAATTAAAAAAACTAAATATGTTCATAAAAAGAAGAAGAGAAATAGTAAAAAAATATAATAATGATTTCAAAGATGAAAAATTTATAACAATCCCATTCGAAGAAAGAGGTTATTGCTCTGCCTTTCATCTTTATGTTTTGCAATTTGATTTCAGCAAGTTGAATAAAAACCGTAATGAAATGATGAATATATTAAAGAAAAAAAATATTGGTACCCAGGTTCACTATATTCCAGTTCATATCCATCCATATTATCAAAAAAAATTTGGTTTTAAATTGGGAGATTTTCCATGCGCAGAAAAATATTATGAACAGGCACTTTCGATCCCATTATATCCAAAAATGAACAATGAGGAAGTACAATATGTGATTGATAATATATTGTCATTAGTAAGTAAATAATATGAATAAAATTGGATTAGGAACAGCTCAATTTGGTTTAAATTATGGAATAAATAATAGTCGAGGAAAAATACCAACATCTGAAATAAACGAAATATTATTATTTGCTCAAAAAAATGGAATTGATCTTTTAGACACAGCTTATGCTTATGGAGAAAGTGAAAAAGTAATCGGTCAAAATAATGAAATTATCAATAGTTTTAGAATAATTACTAAATTTCCACCTAAAATAAAACACCCTATCAAAGAACTTTTTTTTGAGAGTTTAACTAACCTGAAAAGAAGTACGATATATGGTTATTTAATCCATGATTTTCAAACTTATTTATCTAATAAAGTGATCCTTTCAATACTAAAAGAACTTAAATCAGAAAGAAAGGTTGCAAAAATCGGTTTTTCATTATACTATCCTGATCAACTAAAATATCTTTTTGATAACAACTTAAAAATTGATATAATTCAAATTCCTTATAATATATTTGATAGGCGCTTCGATGATTTACTACCATTAGCTAAAAAAGAAAAAATTGAAGTTCATATCAGATCCGTTTTTTTACAAGGTTTAGTTTTCAAAGACCCTAAAATATTAAATTCACATTTTGATAATTTTATACCAAAATTAAAAAAATTAAATGAAA
>JAKSBL010000352.1 GCA_022361115.1 Spirochaetota bacterium
AATTATCCATATATGCAATGCTTTCCAATGAATCATCTGTGGAAAACTCTTTCGTTCTAATCATAACCATATTTTGAATAATCCGTAAAATAGGATCAATTCCAATAAAAATACTGACTTTTCTTGATGACAATATTTCATACTGAAGGGGCAAAGCGATATATACAGTCGGAAATCCAAAAGCAAGCCAATTGTTGTCATCTTTAATATTTACAAAGTCACCTTCAACAATAACTTGAGAAAATAAGTAAAATTCAAAACCTGTTTCTAATCCAATTCCAAAACCCATTATATTTTTTAGATAAAACATCCGTTGATAACCAACACCAAAACGAAATCTGGAATGAGAAAAAAAATGATAATGAAACTGAAAAAGACCATAAACATTATTAACAAGTTTTGTTGCACGCGGAAAACCGGCTCCGAGTTTTAATCCTATTCCCAAGGTTGCATCAGTTGTACAAATTGAGAGGATATCTAAAAAAAGATTACTTTCCCTCACTTTTGAACTTTCTAAGAAAAAAACTTCTTCAATAAATAACTGAGCTTTGCTTCTTTGGGTCAACTCCAGAGTTCTTTGTTGATCATTTTCATCTTTTATCACAAATGTTCTGGATCGAATATGATTATCAGGTAAACTTAAAACGATTATCCCTTCTTTTGATGAGAATTTTAGTCCCTCATATTCTACAGTGAAAGGATAATTATTATTAGCCGTAAAAATATAATTTACTTTATTAAAATATATAGGAATGTTTTTTATATAATCAGCCCTGACCAAAGTATACAACAAACAGGTGTCTGATTGATCCAGTAAAGTTTGTACCAATTTATTTCTGGGATCATCACTTTTTTTCTTAATTCTCTCAATTTTTGCAATCAAACTGGGGTGATATTGATGGTAATAACGACTCACTTCTTTTAAAAAAACTTCCAAGAACTCATTATATTCCTCAAAATACCGGATATCAATAGTGGAAGTTTTTTTTAGTGAGTTCTTTTGGAAAATGGTATCATATACTTCAAAGTGAATGGTTAATTCAGAATTGGTTAATTCTAAGCTACCATTTAAAACAATGTCTTTTTGTTGCGGATCTTTTGTATAATTTAAATAGGGATATTAAGCCAGTTTTTTTTCCAGCAGGATCAAAAGAATTTTTTTTTCCTTTGAAACCTCTCCATGAATTGTGTCAATGTAAAAATTTCTTACTAATAAGGGAGGATTTTTTTGTAAATAAGGAGTTAAAACTAATTCATTAGTGTTGAATGGAGAGTTAAGGTTAGCCTGATTTTGATTTAACTGTTGTTTACTATCATCTGCTGGTTCTTCAGACAAGTCTGTTGCCCTAGTTTTTTCTGTTTCTTCAGAAAAAATCTCCAGATTAGCATCGGCAGTTTGATCATTACTAAAAGCTCTACCGCTGATTATGAAAAGAAATAGTATGAACAACAACTGTTTTTTTATCATATTTATAAATATAGTTTAAAACGGACAAAATATCAAAAAAATCAAATATTAGACAAAAACAATACAAAAAACTTATTTATTAGCAGAAAAGCTATTGTATAATGCCAATAGTTCAAAACGGGAATGCACATTGGTTTTCTTAAAAATATTTAAAACATGATTTTTTGCTGTTCCGCCTGATATAAATAGAATATCGGCTATTTCTTTGGTAGATTTACCTTCTAAAAGATAATACAAAATATCCTCTTCCCTTTTTGTCAAGTCATAATATTTAGTAAAATCAACAGATTTTCTCGCTGTTTGAAGAAACACAGTCTTTGAAGCTTTTTCTTCTTCAATATCATTTTTAGCATAAATTTTGAATTTTAGATCTCCAAAATATACTGAATCTCCGCTCACTAATTCCTTTTTTGACTTTATCCGGTTTTGATTCACATAAGTACCATTTGTACTATTGAGATCTTTAATATTGACCTTACTTTTATCCAGAATAAATTCAGCATGTCTGCGGGATATATCATCGGAAGCCAAAAAAAGATTACATTCCTGATTTCTCCCGACAGTAAAAGGGAATGATTCTAAAGGAATAATCCAGGTTTTTCCATTAGCCATAATCCCTTCTAAATACCAATTTGCTTTTGGTCTAAAAGCCATAGATTCATCTCCATACTTTTATATTTATATATTTCCCATTACGAAAATCGTAAGGAATTAAATGTGAAATAGACATCTTAAACAGCATTTTAGATAATACTTTTATCATTATCACCAATCTTGCCTATTATAGCATATATTATCACGAATTTAGGCTTTTATCTATAATTGTGTCAAAAATTTAATAATACATTACTCCCCTATTTATTTATGAAAATAAATGGTTTTATATATTTTTTAAAAAACCATTCCCTAAACTGATTTTTTTATTATAATGAAATTATTAACACAAAAATAACCAGCAATTAAAGCAACTGTTTTATATGCTGGTGACGATTAATTTTGTCAAGGAGATTTTATATGTTAACTTCTATTTATGCAATCGATATTTTGGGAATTGTAAATTCCACACATTCAAGTCCTCACTATATTTTAGGAATGCATATGGTGGAAGTAAAAGTCGATCAAAAAACAAAAAAAATTCCTTCAGCAAGAATTTTCCTGCCTGATGCAAAACAGGTTTTTGTGATAGATAAAAAAGACCAGACCAAATGGGAAATGGAATTAATCCATAGTGAAGGGTTATTTGAAGCCCTAGTTTGGGATAGAAATGAAAAATTTAGTTACTATTATGAGATAACCGGACTGGCTGGACAAACCTGGACAATGGAAGATCCATACGAAGACTGGGTAGAAGAGATGACTCCCTTTGATCAATATTTGTTCAACCGTTCTCAACATTACCAAATTTATGAAAAAATGGGTGCTCATATTCGGACTATAAATGGGAAAAAAGGTGTTTTTTTCTCAGTTTGGGCTCCCAATGCCCAAAGGGTAAGTGTTATTGGCAATTTTAACAGCTGGGATGGCAGAAAAGATCCATTAGAAAAACTAAATGATTCAGGAGTATGGGTCCTTTTTAAACCTGGTATTGGAGAAGGAGAAGTGTACAAGTTTGAGATTAAAACTAAGGGTGGTCATTTATTTAAAAAAGCAGATCCTTATGCAAATTATTCTGAACTAAGACCCCGAACTGCTTCAATTGTACATCAGCTGCCTGACTATCAATGGAAGGATGAACCCTGGATAAAAAAAAGATCAGATAGTGACTTTATCAATCAACCCATCAGTATTTATGAAGTTCATCTTGGATCCTGGAAAAAAAGCGGCCCAGGTGAAGATGATTTTTTAACATACACTGATCTAGCTGACCAACTCGTTGAGTATGTAAAAGATATGGGATTTACTCATATTGAATTAATGCCAATTGCTGAACATCCATTTGATGGTTCCTGGGGATATCAGGTTACTGGCTATTATTCACCAACCAGCCGATTTGGTAAACCTGAAGAATTACAATACTTTATAGATCGCTGTCATCAAGAAAATATCGGAGTCATTTTAGATTGGGTACCAGGTCATTTTCCTAAAGATGCTCATAGTTTAATAGAATTTGATGGTTCTGCTCTTTACGAACACTCAGACCCCCGTTTAGGTGAGCATATGGATTGGGGAACAAAAGTTTTTAACTATGGCCGATATGAGGTAAAAAACTTTCTTATTGCTAATGCGATGTACTGGTTAGATAAATTTCATTTTGATGGTTTACGAGTGGATGCTGTAGCATCTATGCTCTACCTTGATTACAGCCGTAAAGAAGGAGAATGGGTTACCAATCAATTTGGTGGCAGAGAAAATTTAGAAGCAATAGAATTTATGCAACACTTAAATTCTATTCTTCACCATTATTATCCAGGAATATTAATGATTGCTGAAGAGTCGACTTCATATCCCGGAGTTTCTAAACCAACTTACATAGGTGGCTTAGGATTTGGTTTTAAATGGAATATGGGCTGGATGAATGATACTTTAAATTATATGAGTAAAGATCCTGTTTATCGAAAATACCATCATGGTGAATTAACATTCAGTTTTCTGTATGCATGGAGTGAAAACTTTATTTTACCTATTTCTCATGATGAGGTAGTTCACGGCAAAGGTTCTTTAATTAGTAAAATGCCCGGAGATTATTGGCAAAAATTTGCCAATTTACGAGCCTTTTATACATATATGTGGACTCATCCTGGTAAACAATTACTTTTTATGGGTCAGGAGTTTGGACAATTTGATGAATGGAATCATTCTAAAAGCCTGGACTGGCATTTACTGGATTTTGAATTCCATAAAGGTTTACAAAAAATGATTAAAGACTTAAATCACATTTATGTAAAAGAAAATGCACTCTGGCAAAAAGATACATTACCCAATGGTTTTGAAGGAATAAACTGTGATGATGCTGATAATAGTGTGATATCATTTATCAGAAAAGGTAAAGATAATAAGGATTTCCTGATTATTGCTGTCAATTTTACCCCGGTTCCAAGATCAAATTATTTACTAGGCGTTCCATTGGAAGGATTTTATCAAGAAATATTTAATAGCGACTCTAGCATTTATGGTGGAAGTAATTTTGGCAATATGGGTGGTGTGGAAACTTGGGAAGAAGAATCTTATGGAAAACCCTATTCTATCAAAGTAAATATACCACCTTTAGGAGGAGTTATTTTAAAACTTGGACGAAAAAAAACAAAATATTAAGATAAAAAAAACTGCCTAATGATAAGGCAGTCTTTTACTGTATCCATTATTATTAATGTCTTTTTCTATTATTGCGGTCACGATCATTAAATCTTTTTCTCGTTTCTACTGATCGTGCTGGTCTTTTTACTTCTTCATCTAAGACCATGGTAAAATTGAGACGTCCTTGTTGATCGATTTCAAATAATCGAGCTTTTACGTCCTGACCAATGGCTAATACACTGGCCACATCTTTTACATGTTCTTTGGAAATTCTAGAAATATGTACCAATCCTTCTTTTCCAGGGAAAATCTGTAGAATAGCACCAAAATCAAACAACTTCACAACTTTGGCATCATATATTTCACCTATTACTGGGTCAGAAACAATACCATTAATGATAGTTTTAACTTTTTCAATGGCTTCTTGATCTTCACCACTAATACTGGTTGTTCCATCGTCATCAATAGAAATATCCACACCATAATCAGCAGTTAGTTGCTTTATTACTTTTCCACCTGATCCAATTACTTTTGCAATGCTATCAACATCAACACTAATGGTTTCAATTTTTGGTGCATATTTTGAGAAATGCTCTCTTGGTTTAGGTAGTTCCTGAGCAATCATATCCAGGATTTTTCTACGAGCTTCACGAGCTTGGTGTATAGATCTTTCCACTACTTCAAAAGTTAATCCTTTGATTTTTGTATCCATCTGAATAGCAGTGATGGAATCATAAGTACCAGCTACTTTGAAATCCATATCTCCACTAAAATCTTCTTGACCTACTATATCGGTCAGAGTAACAAACTCATCATCTGTTTCCCCTGTCATTAAGCCTATGGAAATACCTGCAACCGGAGCTTTAATAGGCACACCACCATCCATCAGTGTTAAAGTAGAAGCACAGGTGGATGCCATTGAGCTGGATCCATTTTGCCCCATGACTTCACTGACCAAATGAATAACATAAGGAAATTGTTCATCAGCTGAGGGGATAACAGGAAGTAAAGCTTTTTCTGCCAAAGCACCATGACCAATTTCTCTTCTGCCGGCTCCACCATACCGTCCGGTTTCACCAACTGAATAAGGAGGAGCATTATAATGATGAATATATTTTTTTTGAGACTCCCCTTCAATTGATTCTAAAATCTGTTCATTTCCAGGCGCCGCTAAAGTGAGAATGTTTAAAACTTGAGTTTCTCCTCGCATAAACATTGAACTACCATGTACTCTTGGCAATAAACTGGTTTTAATTTGTATCTCTCTGATTTGATCAATAGGACGGCCATCGATTCGGCGATTATTTTTAAGAATATTCTCACGTAAAGTTTTCTTAAAAATAGCATCAATTGCATTTTTGATGTCTTTCTCAGGATACTCTTCAGCTAACTCCTCCACTGTAAAAGTAGCTAAAACTGGATCAATTATGATTTCACCAAATTGATTCCGATCAATTGATTTATCTGCCATACCTTGATAGTATTTTTCTATTCCCTCTTTAACTGGTTTTTCAATTCTTTCTAAAAGGGTAATATTTTCTTCAGGTGGAATAAATTCTACTTTTTCTTTTCCATATTGTTTTTGAAGTTCATCTATTCCTTCTGCAATTTTACCTAAATATTTATAGGATATTTCAAATCCCTTAATCACCTCTTCATCTTCAATACAATTCGCTGCAGATTCAATCATTACTATTTTTTTCTCATTACCTGCTAAAACCAGCTCAAAATCCTGCTTTTCACACTGCTCATAAGTTGGATTGACCAAAAATTCATTTTCAACTTTACTGAGTCTCAATCCACCTAA
>JAKSBL010000615.1 GCA_022361115.1 Spirochaetota bacterium
TTCAATGATAATACCATTTTCTTTGTCCTGTAGAATAAAAAAATCTACTCCAGTAAAAGGGTCGAAACCAATAGTGAAGACTCGATTTTTGTTGTCTGCTAACCAGCTTTGTTCATCTGGAGTGAATAAGAGTTGATGACTGAAACAGTTTAATAATGAGAAAAAAAATAAGGGCAAAATGTAAAAGATTTTTGGTTTAATACTAACCATCTTACTATTTTAACCCATTTTTTGAAAAAAACAATGGGAAAATCACTTGACAATCCATTGCTTATTCAGTATAGGTAAGTATGCACGATAAATCGAACTTTTTACATACACCCCCGGGAACTCGTCCTTTTTTTAAAGGGGAAGCTATCTTTCGTAAAAAAATTGAAAAGAAGCTCTCTCAGTTTTTTGAACAATGGAATTTTTTTCCATTAGAACCGCCAATTATTGATTATTTTGATGCGTATGCATCATTTTTATCTGATGAACAGAAACGTGGATCTATCCGGTTTATCAATCGAGATGGTAGTCTGGTTTTACTAAGAAATGATCTGACTCTCTTTACAGCAAAATTTGTAGCTTCCCGCTTATACCATTCAGAAGAAATATTACGTTATTATTATGCGGATTCAATTATACGCTGTCAGGAAAAAGATGCTCCTGAAGAATATTATCAAATTGGTTGCGAAATTGTGGATGATCATTTTACATACCACCAGTTAGAGTTGATTGTTATGCTTTTGGAATCAATCGCTGTTTTGAATATTGATTCGACCCGGCTTTATATTGGAGATGTAAGCTTTTATCAACAGATTTTAAGTGATTTGGATCCTGATGATCTTCATGCTGTTTTTGCACTCATCCGTTACCGTAACCGGCAGGCTCTGGATGATAAGTTGACTGAACTCAAGATAAGTCAGGGAACAAAAAATGATTGTTTAACTGCTTGTCGTTTTATCGGAACGGCTGCTCAGCTAGCAGAGCTTTCTTTTTCTAAAGAGGCAAAAAAAGCTATTGCGCCCTTAAGTGAACTGGTAAATCACTTATGTCAGCTGGGATATGAAGAGCAAGTGATCATTAATTTAGGAGAAATGTCTAATTTGGATTATTATAATGGTATTATTTTTCATCTTTATACTGACGGAGTTGAATCTCCCCTGGCATCTGGGGGGCGATATGATATGCTGTATCAACATCTGGGCTTAAATAAAAGTGCTGTTGGATTTAGTTATTGGCTTTATCCATTGGAAAAATGCCTTTTTAATAAAATGGTGGAATCAAATGGGTTTGATCAAACTATTCCTGTTGCTGCTTCTCCTTTGGATTCTTTTAAAAATGCAGTTAAAGCTATAAAAGAAAACAAAAAAATACGATTGGATTATTAACTGGAAATAAAATAATGGATACAAATCAAAAGATGATTACGATTGCTCTTCCTAAAGGGCGATTACTATCTCAAATTACTAAATATTTAAGCCCCACTGGAATCCAGATCAAAGAAGAATCCCGTAAACTGGACTTTCTGGACACCAATCATCAGATCCGTTTTCTTTTTGTAAAAAATAGTGATGTACCTGTTTATGTTAATTATGGCGTAGCAGATTTAGGAATTTGTGGTACTGATGTTATTTATGAATCAGATTTTCAGTTTCTTCATCTTTTTACCTTTCCCTTTGGTAAAACTCGTATTTGTTTAGCTGGTTATGAGAAAAATCGTAATCTCCTTTCCCGTTCTGGTGAATATAAAAACTTTGTTAAGGAGATTAAAATCGCTACCAAATTTATCCGTTATGCTCAAGAGTATTTTGTAGAAAGAGGATTACCCATAAAAATTATCAAACTTTCTGGTTCTGTTGAGTTAGCACCAATCTTGGGTTTAACCGACTTTATTGTCGATCTGGTAGAAACAGGCACAACATTAAAAGAAAATAACTTATCTGTTATTGAACAGCTGGGAGAAACAGAAGTAGAGCTGATTGCCAATCCTGGTTTGTATAAGCTTCATTATCAAAGAATTGATCAGTTTATTAGAGAAGTGGAAAAAATCAAAAGTTAATTTTGAGAAAAATCAGGGCTAACACAAAAAATTAGTGTCTTTTTAAAAATAGATCTGGATTTGTAAATCAACATTGCACTCAAAGGTAAAATCATGTTTCGGTCATTAAAAAAAGTTCATATTATTGGTATTGGTGGATGTGCTGCAAGTGCAATTGCTGAATACTTAATAAAGCAGCAAATTTTAGTGACTGGATCAGAGCAAAAACACCGTTCCGACTTAACCTACCTGGAAAAAATGGGAATTACTGTTTTTTATCAACATGATCAGAACCAGGTATCTGTCAATGGTCAACCTGATTTAGTATTATATTCTCCGGCCATTATGGCTCTCTCTCCCAACAATCCTGAAATATTAGCAGCAAAAGCATTAAACATTCCTTTAATGAGCTGGCAAGCTTTTATTGGTGATTATTTTAATGCTTTGGGAAGTCGAGGAATCACTGTTACTGGAAGTGAGGGCAAAGGGACCACTGCTGGCATTCTTACAATGATTTTAAAGGGTACACATTTAGATCCTCTGGCAATACTGGGGGCTCGTTTGAAAAATGTTCAAAAAGACCTACATTCCAATATTTATGCAGGAAATGGAAAAACTTATATCTTAGAAGGGGATGAATTTAACCGGAATTTTCACAATTATCATCCTTCCATTAATGTGATGATCAATTTTAGTTATGAGCATCCTGAAACCTATCCTGATTTCGGGGCTTATCAGCAAGCTTTTTATGAATTTTTCAAAGGTATGCAAAAATCTTCTCTCTTGATTTTAAGAGCACAAACCAATACGATTGATTTTGTTGAAAAGTATCAACTTGCACAATCTCACCGGATTATCTGGTTTGGCAAACAAAAGGATATGAATCAGTTTGATTTAAGAGAAGGTTGTATCATTGTCAATCATCACTTGGATGAAAAAGGCAATACTTTTGAACTTCATTACCAGGGAAAAAAATATCACTTTTTTATACCTGCTCTACCAGGTTATCTGGTTTATAATGCAACCGGTGCAATCCTGGCTGCCTTAGAAGCTGGTTTACCTATTGATCAAATACAACTAAACATACAAAGATTTTCCGGTATGGTCCGGCGCTTTGATCTGTTTAAAACATCCGGCAAAGGAATATTTATTACAGATTATGGTCATTCTCCCCATTCCATCAGTCACATTATTAAAGAAATTAAAACCATATTTCCTAGTCAAAAACTGCATCTCATTTTTCAACCTCATCTTTTTTCCAGAACTTTTAATTTTTTCAATGAATTTGTTGCTTCCTTATCTACAGCTGATCGAACTTCCATTGTGGATATCTATCCTGCTCGTGAAGACCCGCAGCAATGGGAAAACAAGATTCATTCCAAGCAACTTACCCAAGCTTTACACAGAAAAGGCTGTAAAAGTTATTATGTTGGTCCGGTATATGATATACAGAATGCATTAGCAGGAAAAATTTCAGAAGATGAAATTACCTGTTTTATTGGTGCCGGTGATATGGATCAGTATTTTAATGAGATTTTTCAACAATTTCAAGCTAAACCTTATTTTAAATAAAACTAAAGTAGAATGGATTACATTTTATTTTCTTCTTTTGGTGGACTAAATATCTCAATATATTCTACTGGAATGTTATTGGAAACTTTGAACCCATGCTGTACAAAGGAAGGAACTAATAACCTTCTCCAGGTATTAATGTTTTTTTTTCATTCCCAATGGTGAGTTCAACCTGACCTGATAAAATATAACCCATCTGTTCATGTTCATGAGAATGATCAGTTACTTCACCAGGTAATAGTTTCATGATTGTTAACTGTAGTTTTTCTCCTGTTATCGATTTTAAATAAACCCGATCTCTTTTTTTCTTGAAATCTAAATTATTAAAATTATAAAAAGCCATGTTTTATTCCTTATTTAAAGTATGATAATATCAAAAGTTTGTCATATCATTATTAAATATTTATGAATAATGATCACAGCGAAGCTGCCCCGCATTGAGTACAATGCTTAGCTAAAGAGCACAAAAGAGACACACAGATCACATTTTTTTTGTGGCTTATATAATAAGCCTTTTCTTTTCCAA
>JAKSBL010000497.1 GCA_022361115.1 Spirochaetota bacterium
AATAAAATTGCTAGAAAAAAAAATATATTAAAAAAACTTTTTAATTATCAGTATAGAATTATAGATTTATCTGATTCATATATAATTATGAATTCTTATTTAAAGAGCAATTTAAAAAAGAACACAATAAATAAAAAAATTCCTGTAGTATTTTTAGGTCATCCATATAGTTTAAATAATTTATCAGGTTTAAGTGCTTTTTTATATAAAACAAAAAAACTAATTAAAGAAAAAAAACTAAGACATTCTACCTATCGCAATTTTTATAACGATTTAAATAATTAATATAAAAATTAGTAATTTTTAATTATTAAAAAAATATGAGGATAGTAATATTATGATTAAATATACATTAACAGCTTTAATATTAAAAACATTTTCATCAAATAAATTGATGCAAAAATTTTATCGGTATATTGGAAATACATATGGTCAAAAAAAAAGATTAACAAATCGGTTGCCAGAAGTATACATCAATAGGATACATAATTTTTTGGAAATGGATAAAAAACTTAAATTATTGAAAGATGGTGATAGTATTCTTGAATTAGGTACAGGGTGGATCCATTGGGAAGCATTAAAAATAAATCTTTTCTATGATGTTAAAACTGTATTATATGATGTTTGGGATAATCGTCAATTTGATGCTTTTAAACATTATTGTTTTTTGCTAAGTAATATTTTTGATGAAGAATTTAACCTTAAAAAAGAACAATTAAACAGAGCACATTATGTGCTTAATGTAATTCAATCATCTAAAAATTTTGAGGAAATATATGAAAAACTTGGCTGGACCTATTTAGTTGAATCTAGTGGCACTTTAAATAATTTATTAGAAAACTCATTCAATATTGTAACTAGTGGTGGTGTTTTTGAGCATATTGATAAAACGATTTTGGAAGAATACATAAAAGATATCTATCGAATATTAAAAACTGGTGGATACTCCATGCAATCTATAAATATTGGGGATCATTTATATGCTTATGATAGAAAGGTATCAAAAAAACAATATTTAAAATATTCAGATAAAGTATGGAAATTGATTTTTAATAACAAAGTACAATATTTTAATAGAGTTCAAAAATCAGAATGGTTAAAATTATTTAAATTAGCTGATTTCAAATTAATTAATGATGATTCTGTTTTTACAAATATGAATTCATTAAAAATTAATAAAAAATATAAAACACTAGATAAAAGTGATATTGAGTGCACTATTTTAAGAATAATTCATCAAAAATAGATCCTATTATAATAAATAAAAAATAAACGAGAAATAAAATGAAAAATAAAAAAATTGCTATGATTGTTTTTTCTAATTATCCTGAAGATCCCAGAGTACGAAGAGAAGCAGAAGCTTTATCAGAAAAAGGTCATAGTATTGATATATTCTGTTTAAAAAAACAAGATCAACAACAATTTGAAGTAGTTAATGAGATCAATGTTTATCGTTCTTCAATGAGTAAAAAAAGGACAAATAAATTCAGTCATATATTAAAATATTCATTATTTATGTTAGGCATGTTTTTTAAAATTTCAGTAAAATATATAAAAAACAAATATGATATTATCCACATTCACAATATGCCTGATATATTAGTATTTATTGCCTTACTACCTAAATTATTTGGAGCAAAGGTAATTCTTGATTTACATGATCCTACGCCAGAAGTCTATATGGCTAAATATAATATTGATTACAAACATAGAATGGTAAAATTCTTAATGTTTTTAGAAAAAGTTTGTATTGCTTTTGCCCATCATATCATTACACCAAACTCTGCTTTTAAAGAGTTATTTGTAACTAGAAGTTGTAAAAATGAGAAAATTGATATTATTATGAATTCTCCAAATGAAAAAATTTTTAAAAAAAAAGATGCTGTAAAATCTTCAGATGGGTATCACCTGATATATCATGGATCTGTTGTTGAACGTCATGGTTTAACAGAAGCGCTATTAGCTGTTAAGGATTTAAAGGATAAAATTCCTAATTTAAGATTTGATATTTATGGTGGTGGAGATTATGAAGATCAATTATTAAAAGAAATAGAGGAATTTGAGGTAAGTAATGCTGTGTTTTTTCATGGATATGAAACCCAGGAAAATCTTGTAGAAAAAATTCAACAAGCTGATCTCGGATTAATTCCCAATAGAAGAAATCCTTTTACCGAAATTAATTTACCTACAAGGATATTTGAATATTTATGTTTGAATAAACCTGTAATTGTCCCCAAAACGAAAGGAATATTTGATTATTTTGATGAGCAATCTTTGTTTTATTTTGAAGCAGGTAATGCTGGTGATTTAGCAAAAAGAATTTATAGTATTTATCAAAATCCAAAAGAAATAAATGAAGTATTAAAGAGTGGTATAAATATCTATAAGAAATATACGTGGGAGATACAAAAACTAAAGCTGATTGAAATTGTTAATAAACTGTAAATCAAATATTATTGTTTTATGTCCATAATATATGGTTTAAATGCCATAGAATAAAATCTATAAATAAATATTAAATATAATAAGAATATATTTTCAATTATAGTTAAATCAGCAAATAAAAAATATGTTCAAAATCAAAATTGATAAAAAAGGACTTGTCATGACTATTTATGAAGAAAAATTAAAGAAGATCAAAAACAATGAAGAATGGGTAGGTATTTTAGGTTTAGGTTATGTAGGATTACCATTGGCTGTTACCTTTGCTCTACAAGGTGTTAATGTATTAGGTTTTGAGAAATCTCAAGAAAAGGTGAGAAAAATTGAGAAAGCAGAAAATTATATTGGTGATGTAACGGACCAGGACCTAAAAGAAATAGTGAATAGTGGGAAATTTTCTGCTACAACTGATTTTAGTAGAATAGCAGATTGTGATGCAATCCTTATTTGTGTTCCAACTCCTTTAGATCGATTTAAAAATCCTGAAATGAAATATATTGAAGCAGCCTGTAAAGAAATTGGAAAATATATGAAAAAAGGTACATTTATTTGTTTAGAAAGTACAACTTATCCCACCACAACAGAAAGTTACATGCTGCCAATCATTGAAAAAGAATCAGGAATGAAACATAAAGATGATTTTTGGCTGGCTTTTTCTCCTGAACGGGTGGATCCGGGTAATGAAAAATATAAAACCGAAAATACTCCCAAAGTTTTTGGTGCACTTTCAGAAGAGGGAAAACAAATAGGGGTGGAGATTTATCAAAAAGCTATTAAGTCTTTATGTACAGTTTCTTCTCCAAGAGTTGCAGAAATGGTGAAAATATTAGAAAACACTTATCGTTTGGTCAATATTTCATTGATCAATGAGTTGGCTCTGTTATGTGGAAAAATGGAAATAGATATTTGGGAAGTGATAGAAGCGGCAAAAACAAAGCCCTATGGTTTTCAGCCCTTTTACCCTGGGCCTGGAATTGGCGGTCATTGTATTCCGTTAGATCCTTTTTACTTGGAACACATTGCTAAAAAGTATGATTTTAATATATCTATGATTCATGCAGCCGGTTACATTGATTTATTAATGCCTCATCGAATGACTATTAAAATCACTTCAGCATTAAATCGACAAAAAAAACCAATTAATGGGTCAACAATCTTTTTTCTTGGTGTTGCATATAAGCCAAACATAAATGATGAAAGAGAAAGTCCTGCTCTTAAAATAATGGATATTGTGGCAAATAAGGGAGGAATAGTTCAATATCATGATCCATTTATACCCCATGTTGTCACTGAGGAAGGAAATAAATATCTATCTTCTTCAATAAATGATATGGAAAAAGCTGATTGTGTTGTTATAACTACTAATCATTCCTGCTTTGATGAACAAGAGATTTTGAAAAAATCCAGACTAATTGTTGATTTAAGAAACGTGATAAAAACAAAAAATGATAAAGTTTATAAATTGTAAATGATATCGGGTTTTGTGCATTTTTTCTTTCATAATTAATGATATCAGAGAAATGTATAAATATTTAATTCATATTAAAACGGATATACCAGCCTTTGCTGGGATCTGCATTTCCGTCTAATGAATGATGTAATAAAGATTCATTGCTGCCATAAACGGCTGTAATACCAAAATTATAGTCATATTGATCCTCTTCTAAATCATCGAAATGCACTATATATGATAAGGTGGAGCTATTAGCTAAAAATATCCAATCTGTTGAGTTATGAACCTTATAATAAACTTTATAATAATCAGGAACCTGACTATCTGGTTGATTCCATTCAAAAGTAAACTGGTTAGATTTTATTTTAAATACTACATAATTATTTAAATCAGTATTATATAAATCTTCTGAATATTCAAATTTGAATAAGGTACATTGACTAATAAAAGGAATGGTTATTAAAAATATAATGAGTCTAAATTTAAGAAAATAGGCACATATATGATGATCTGTAGTGAACATATAATCTCCTTTATTTGTATTTCATGAGCCTACTTTTTTATTTACCAAAAATAAGCAGGAAACATGCCAACTTCTTTGTTAAAGATCAATGTTTAATTAGTAAAATTTGATCAATTAGCAGGGTTACTGATTTAAAATCAAAAAGAGAAATGAATGAGTTGCTTTTTTTATGGTTTTTTTTCTATACTTTTCGTTTTATATGGAAAATTTACCATGGTGGGTTTTATTATTTTATTATATTGCCAGATAAAAAAGCAGAGTTGTATCTATAGCTCAGGGGATTCAGTGTATTGACTCCAAATTACATACCAACCATTGTCTGGATCAGCTTTATCGCTTGTGGACATATGTAAAAGCGATTCTTCTGTGCCATACATTGCTGTAATTCCGAAATCGTGATAATTATTTCCATCTAATTGAGTGTAGTCAATTATGTAATCAAATGTAGTTGAATTAACACTATCGATCAATTCCCATGTTCCATAATTGTGTTCTTTAAAATAAATATTATATGAATCTGGTGAGCCGGTAGATGGTGCTGACCATTCTAAAACAAATGTATTGCCACTCACTTCTATTGGAGTACATTTATCTACATATTCATATTTCCCTTTGGGAAGTTGACAAGTTATTATTATAAAAAAAAGCGATAAGAGTATCATTACTCTAATTATTTTTATTAAACTGCGAATATTCATAAACTTCCTATTTTTTAATTTCTGATCGTTATTATGAATCTTTTTATAGAAGATAACTCAATTTTCTAAACTTTCTAGATCTTTATAAATTTTTTATTAAATATTAGCAATATTTTTTTCGGTGTCTTATCTGAAATAGCAAAATGAATACTTTTTGAAAAAATGAATATGCCTCTCAAATATTATTGGTTTTTAAAATTATGTATTGACATTAAACCATTGAGCTAGTATACTATAATCAAGTTACTAGAGAGAAGAGAAAAGTAACTCCTTACAAAAAAGGGGCTACTTTTCTCTTTTTTTTTGATTTTAATATAAGAAAGAAAATAGTATGAATGTTCTGGCATGTTTTAAAATGGTTCCTGATCTGGATATGTTTTCTCAACAAGACTGGGAAATAGATGATCAAATGATGGTAGAAACTCGGTTTGTTAAGCATATCATTAATCCTTATGATGAAAGTGCTTTAGAGTTGGTTTTAAAGATGAGGGATCTGGCGATTGAGACTGATCAAAAACTTAAAATCAGTGCTTTAACTGTTGGTCAGCAAAATGTGGATCGTATATTGAAAAATTTATATGCTCTGAAATACCAGGAAGCAGTAAGACTTGATTGTAATGCAGATCTTCGCTTTAATCCACCATTAGTGGCTCATTTGGTTTATCAGTTTTTGCAGATACACCATTCTTATGAGGTAATAATTATGGGTAACCAGACCAATGAAGGGGACAATAGCAAGACCCCTTTTCTATTAGCTGAAAAATTAGGTTATCCCTGTATAAACGGAGTCACCTCCTTTCGACTGGCAGGAGAGCCAGAATTAATAGAAATTACATCTTTAGAAGAGAACTATCAGGTTACTCAAATCCTTAAGCCTCCAGTAGTACTGGTAATTGGCAATGTGGCAAAATCTTATTTAAGAATCCCGACTTTAAAAGATAGAATGACTTATTCAAAAAAAGAGATTATCCTTTATACTCAGGCTGACCTTAATGTAACAGAAAACATAATAGAAGAGTTAAATGATTGTCATTTAGTAGAGTTGTTTCAAGAGCAGAAACAAAGGAAATGTACTATTATTGAAGGTGATAATCCAGCAGAAAAAGCTTCTATTCTTTATAATGACTTTTTAAAGGTGAAACTGATATGAGCAAAGTAGCCATTATTTTTACCGGAAAACAACAGCAACTCATTAAACAAGCTGAGGAATTCAGTAGTTTTATTGATCTTTTTTTTAATAAAGAAGATCAAATTGTTGCCTGGATAATTTCACAAGATGAAGAGAAAGAAATAACCATTCGATTATCACCCTTGATTTCAGAAGTTTATCAAATTAAATTATCCGCAGTTCCTATTGCTGAAAATTATCTAAAAATCATTACCCGTTTATATGGGAAGGTTAAACCAGAAATTATGCTCTTCAGTAGTGACCTGTTTTCTTCTGGCTTAGCAGTTCGGATTGCCAGCCGTCTACAAGGTGCTTCCGCCACTGGTATAAAAACTTGTGTTTTTAAGGAACAAAATTTTTTGATTGAGAAACCAGTATACACCAATAACCTCACTGCCTGTTTTCAATTAAAAAGACAACCCTATTGCCTGTCAATTGCCAAGGGTTTTAAAGATAATGGTAAAGAAAAGCGTTTGGTTAAAAAAATTGAGGAAATAACAGGTACTAAAGAGCGGAAAACAGATCGGTGTCAAGCCTATCATGTTGAGAAACTAACAGATGATTACGGATTAGATCAGGCTCATGTCATTGTGGCTGCAGGTAAAGGAATTGGCAGTAAAGACCAGGTTGCTCTATTAGAGGTATTAGCCCAGCAGCTTAAAGGACAGCTTGGGGCCAGCCGTCCGGTGGTCATGAATGCCTGGACTGCTATGGATCGATTGATTGGAGCTTCTGGCGCTATCATTGCTCCTGAGATCTGCATTGCTTTGGCAGTTTCCGGAGCTGCCGCCTTTGCTGTAGGAATTGAGAAAAGCAAATTTATTATTGCTGTAAATCAGGATGAAAAAGCTCCAATTTTTAAGATAGCTGATGTAGCGATTTGTGATGATTATAAAAAAATTGCAGAAGAATTAATAAAACTATTAAAATGATTTGGTGGGATAATGAGAGACGATTTGATAAAACCTTTTTCAAATAGATTTGCTGAATATTTAGATGATGAATCAAAAATGCATGGTTGGGCAGAAAGTATTTCTTTTCCTGTGAATCCTGAAGAAGTTTGTTTTGTTGTTAAAAAAATGGCTGATGCTCAAACATCTATTACTATTCAAGGGGGAAAAACTGGTATCTGTGGAGGAGCGGTTCCAGCTGGTGGACATATTTTAAATTTGTCTTATTTGAACAAAATCATAGGTATGGAAAAAAGATCGAATCAGTATTGCATAACTGTAGAAGCGGGTGTTTTGCTCTCTGATTTAGAGAACCAGATTTATAAAAAAAGTTTTGATACCAGTCAGTGGGATGAAGACTCACTAAATATTTTACACGACTTTAAAAGGGATCAAGCTTTTTTTTGGCCACCCAGTCCAACCGAAAAATCTGCAACCATTGGCGGAATCCTTTCAAACAATGCACTAGGCTGTGATAGTTGTTTTTATGGAGAAACAAAACAATATGTTGAGTCTATTACTGTTGTAGATAATAAAGGTGAAGTGCAGATTATAGAACGGGGAAATTATGTTGTAAAGAATCAAATCTGTCCATTACCTGATGGCAGATCGATAAAAGTCAAAAGTTCATTTTTTTTAGATGGAATGGACTTGATTGATATCTATTTAGGCAGTGAAGGCAGGTATGGAGTTATAGTTAAGGCAACCTTAAGATTGATAGAAAAGCCGGCTGAAATTTGGGGAATAGGCTTCTTTTTTGAACAGCAAAATCAATTAGCAGGTTTTGTGAATGCGTTAAAAATTTTGGTAAGAGAAAATTTTGATGCCCATATTGTGGTGTTAGAATATCTGGATCAAAAGAGCTTGCATTATATTTATCTATTGAAACAGGTAGCTACAAAATTGCAGGAACTTCCTGATGTTGATGATAAATTTGTCGGTATGGTTTATCTTGAGCTTCATGGGACAACAGAAGAAGCCATCGAAAGCATTGCAGAGCGACTCATGGAATTGGGATTGCAGTTTGATTGTCAGGAAGAAGCAACCTGGGCTTTATCAGGAGAAGAAGAAATTGAGAAAATACATCACTTTCGTCATGGCGCTCCAGAATCCATAAATATTGTTCTGGAAGAAGTAAGAAAAAATAATCCAGAGATTTTAAAGCTTTCAACGGATTTTTCCCTGTCAGATCTTGATTTTTTACAACTTGTTAAAATGTACCAACAGGATGCAGAACAAGCTGAAGTGGAAATTGCTATCTTTGGCCATATCATGGATAATCACTTTCATGTGAACATTATACCCAGGACAAAGCAGCAGTATATAAATGGAATAAAACTAATTGAAAAATGGACTGAATATGCTAATAATCAAAAAGGAAAAATCTTTCTTGAACATGGTATTGGAAAATTGAAAAAAAAGCTTTTTGCCAAATTAGCTGATCCAACTTTGCAACAGGATCTTATAGAAATCAAAAAAGTTATTGATCCAGGCAATACTTTAAATCCATTCAATGTATTGGATTTAAAGTAACTAAGGGGTTTGAATTGAAGATAGCAGTTTGTATTAAACAAGTACCTGCCAGTAATGAAGTAAAAATGGATCCTCAAAAGGGAATTTTACTAAGAGATGGTATAGTAGTAAAGATTAACCCCCATGATTTAGTAGCGATTGAGGCGGCACTGCAAATAAAAGAGCAATTTCAAGAAGCTCAAATCATAGCCATTACTATGGGGCCGCATAGTGCAAGAGAGGCTCTTATTACCAGCTATGCCATGGGAGTTGATCAGGGAATTCTTCTTTCTGATCCCCAGTTTGCGGGGGCTGATGTTTTTGCCACATCTTATACCCTCGCCCAGGCAATTATTGCTCTTGGACAATTTGATTTAGTGATTTGTGGAAAAAAAACAACTGATGGAGATACCGGTCAAGTAGGCCCGTCTCTTGCCGAACATCTTAAAATTCCTCATATTTATGGGATCTTAAGTATTGAGCAAATTAGCGAGCAGGAAATTGTAGTTACGAAATCAATAGAGCATAGAAAATTAACAGCGAAAATTTCTTTGCCCTGTGTTTTAGTTGTTTCAAAAGAAGCTTTCCAACCGAGGCTGCCATCCTTAAAATTAAAATTAGCAGCCAAAAAAAAACAGATAAAAACCTTAACATTAGCTGATTTAAATGATCAAGATTTGAAGCATTTTGGTTTAGAGGGATCTCCAACACAGGTGGAACAAATATTTTTACCGGAAAAAACGAAAAAACAACCCATCATTTCAGGTGATGCTGAGTATCTGTCAGATTGCATTATTAAAAAACTGGTAACTGATAAATTTATTTCATTAAAAAACAATAATCATAAGGAATAGATCTTGTCCAAACTACTTATCAATCATGAACAATGTATTTTATGTGAAGATTGCATAGATACCTGTCTTTATGATGCTTTAGAAATTTGTGATCAAATATTAACTGTAAATGATCATTGCACTTTATGTGGTGCCTGTATGGATACCTGTCAATATAAGGCTTTAGAGGTTCAAAAAGAAATGAGCCAAAGTATGGACAAAACCAAATGGGCAGGGATCTTAGTTTACATTGAGCATCAGCAAGGAAAAATACATCCAGTTACCTTTGAGTTAATCGGTGTTGCTCAACAGCTAGCAATAAAGCACTCTTATGCTATTCACTGCCTTTTTATTGGGAATCAAAAGCATGAATCAGTAAAAATATTGAATGACTATCCAGTTGAAAAAGTATGGGTTTATGATCATCCGTTTTTAGCCGATTATCACGAAGATGTTTATTGCAATATTTTTGAAAGATGTTTATTAAAAGTGCAACCTGCAATTGTTTTAATCGGAGGGACTCAAACTGGTAAATCTTTAGCACCAGCAGTAGCAACTCGTTTTAAAACAGGGCTGACCGCAGACTGTACGGAACTAAAAATCAAAGAAAATTCAGATCTAGTCCAGATTCGCCCAGCTTTTGGGGGAAATGTTATGGCTCGTATTATTACTCCTGCTCATCGTCCCCAGTTTGCAACTGTCCGTCATAAAATTATGGAAGAAGCTGTAAAAAATAAGAAACCGATTGATAATATTGAATATTGTTGTGTAGAAGAAGCAGATTTACTTTCTAAAATTATGATTTTAAATGAAGAAAAACTAGAACATCAAGAAGACATCACTGGTGCAAAAGTATTAATTGTCGCCGGACAAGGTATTAAAAATAAGGATGATCTCTATTTTGTTCATGATTTAGCATCACTTTTGGATGGTCAGGTTGCTTCTACCCGTGCTTTAGTAGAAAAAGGGTGGTTTCCTTACAACAAACAAATTGGGTTATCTGGTAAAACTGTGAAGCCTGATTTGATCATAACATGTGGTGTTTCTGGATCGATTCAATTTATGGCTGGGATGAAGGGGGCCAAAAACATTATTGCTATCAATAATGATCAGGATTCTTCAATTTTTTCTATTGCTCATTACCCAATTTGTGGGGATTTATATAAAGTTCTGCCTGAGTTAATTAAAAAAATAAAAAAAATGAAGCCATATTTATTTCTTACTTAAAATAAGGAAAAAGTTGAGTATTTACCTGTTTAAACCTGAAATTTAGAAGTTCAGTGCCTTTTTATTCTGAAGTATTGATGAATTTTTTGAAAAATGCAACATCTCGTGCTAATACAGTATAAAAATAACCTTTAGCAAAATTATGATCATCCTGATAACTATGAAAAGTATATTTAATTCCCGCTTTCTTCATTGCAGCCATTAAATCCAGGCTCCACTGATAAGGGACCGAATCGTCCTCTGTGCCATGGTGTAAAATAATAGGAATATTGATGTATTTTAAATGCTCGATTGCAGAAAAAGCTGAATAGTCTTGATTGGTATATTCATTTTCAATATCTTTAAGCATATTTGCTGCAATTGTAGTACTCCTTTTTCTCACAAAATAGAGAGTTGACTCAGGAAAA
>JAKSBL010000680.1 GCA_022361115.1 Spirochaetota bacterium
AGAAAACCAAAAATATATTAATGATCTACTCAATCATTCAGTGATCAATTCTTCTGATGATATATCTATTTATGAATTGGATACAGATTGGTTTGAAGGTGCAAATATCATAACAGATATCATGGGAGAATTCTCACTTGATCTAAACAATGACATACTATAGAATCACTTTTAGTAAGCACTTAAAACTGGCTATTAACTATTTGATCTACATAGGCGATTTCAATCATATTTCCACCTGGATCAATCACTAAACTATCCTGTAATCCAGCATCATATTAGTCTTTTCCTTATTTTTAAAGATTGACTTTTTTATTAATATACTTATCCTTAATATAAAAAGGAGTTTCTATGAAGAAATATGATTACATATTAATAGGAACAGGCCAAGCAACCGGAACCATTATTCCTCAATTACTTGATATGAAGAAAACCATTGCAATCATTGAAAGAGACCGAGTTGGAGGATTATGCGTAAATTATGGATGTACCCCAACCAAAACATTAGTCTCATCTGCCTATGCTGCCCGAATGATTGAGCGTAGTGATTTTTATGGTATTGAGGTTGGAAATGTCCAGGTTAATTTTAACAAGGTCAGAGAGAGGATGAATCATATTCGGAATGGAAATTCAAAAGGATTTGAGGAATGGCTTAAATCCATAACAGATTTTTACAAAGGGACCGGGTTTTTTATCGATGATCATATTGTTTCTACAGGAAATGAAAAAATTTATGGTGAGACAATTTTGATTCATACTGGTACAAAATCTTATATTCCATCTTTTACTGGAGTTCAAGAAATTGACTGGCTCGATAACCAATCCATTCTGGAGTTAAATGAACTTCCCCAACATCTTATTGTTATAGGAGGAAGCTATATTGCTTTAGAATTTGCCCAGATTTTTAAACGGCTGGGCAGCAGTGTGAGTATTATCCAGAGAAACCGGCAGCTTCTCAGTAAAGAAGACCAGGATATTGCAGAGTTCGTCAAATCATCACTGGAAGAAGAAGGTATTAAAGTATTTTGTAATACCGAAATATTAAATTTTTCAAAAAAAGACAACCATTCTCTAGTCGAGTTCAATCACAATGGAAACAAAAAAGTCCTCAAAGGATCTCATATATTTTTTGCTTTAGGACGTACCCCTAATACAAATGAGTTAAATTTATCAGCAGCTCGGGTCAAAACAGATAAAAAAGGTTTTATACTTGTGAACGATCATCTTCAAACTTCAACACAACATATCTATGCCTTAGGAGATGTTAATGGCAGAGGAGCATTTACTCATACTTCAGTACATGATGGACAAATTTTTACGGATAATCTAAAAGGAGGCAACCTGAATTTAACCATGCGTACCCCTGTTAGTGCTATGTTTATTGATCCCCCTTTGGCCCGTGTTGGCATAAACGAAAAAGAAGCAGAAAAGCACCCAGATGGAGTTTTGATTGCAACTCGTCGGATGAACCAAATCAGCAGAGCTATTGAAAAAGGAGAGACAACTGGTCTTATTAAAATTCTTGTAGATAAAAAAACTAAAAAAATTCTTGGATCAACAATTTATGGAACTGGAGGGGATGAAATTATTAATATGCTGGCCCTTTGCATACAAACAGGGCTGACTTATGAACAAATTCAAAATACGGTATTTGCTCATCCTACAATCAGTGAATTGATTCCCTGGATTTTCCAGGATTTAAAACCATTAGTTGACAGTTAAAAAAAATTAGATTAATTTATAAAGTGAAAACAATCCTGTTTATTATTATTAAAAGATATGTCATTCATTATTAAAAAACCTACTCCAATTCTCTCACAATACATTAAATACTACTGGATTTTAGAAATCAGTCAAAGTTCAAATTATTCTGATCCCTGTGAAATAATCCCTCAAAATTACTGTGATCTCTGTCGGGTTATCCCTAATGGAATGGCAGAACTCATCATTCATTTTGGAGATGATTACTATTGTATCGATGAAACCGGCAATCTGGTCAAAGAGCCAGCAATTGCTATTTGTGGACAAAAAAACCGTTATTTTGATCTGATTACTCCAAAAATAGTCCATTTCTTATCCGTAGTTTTCAAGCCAGCCGGAGTTGCCGCTTTCTTCCCTTTTTCTTTGCATGAAGTTGTGAATAATAGTATTGAGTTAGAGGCTGTATTTCCAGAAGACAGAAACAGGCTGGCTTATCAGATTGCTGAACAGAAATCTGCAAATCAAAAAGTAGCAATCGTTGAAAATTTTCTCATAAATAAATTAAAACCTCAAAAAAGAAAACACTTGCCATTGATGGAGAAAATATTTTTTCAAATCAACAAAAATCCCGGCAAAATCGATGTTGATACCATTTGTCAAAACTTTGATTTAAATTCTCGCTTCTTAGAAAGGCGTTTTAAAGAATATATTGGTATTAACCCGAAATCTTATTTAAGAATTGTCAGATTACAAAATGCTATACACCGTTTCTCCTGTCTAAAAACCACTCTAACAGATCTTAGTTATGATGCGGGTTATTATGATCAGGCTCATTTTATCCGAGAGGTAAAGGCCTTAACCGGCCTCACTCCAAAAGAGTTTTTTCATCAGCCTGTGTTGTATTCTGATTATTTTTTATAAAATTTATTTATGAGGAGCTTTTTGCATATTTTTTCTAAATAAGATTTTCTATCCTCGAGACAAATGATATAAAGAAATCAGATAAAAGATAGAACATGAAAAAATTAATTTGTTGTTGAACCTACAATTTTTAACAACTTTTCATTGACTTCTTTGCAGGAAATAGTTATACTAAAATCGAATGATCATTCGGTTTTTATAAAGGTATAACATGAGTAATAAAAAACAGTTAATATTAGATACAACACTAAGGTTAATTACAGAAAATGGCATCCAGGGATCTCCAGTATCATTAATAGCTAAAGAAGCTCAAGTTGCAATTGGTACAATTTATCATTATTTTCCTGCTAAACAAGATATCTTAAATGAACTGTTTTGCAATTTATGCAAAGAAATTGGTGAAGTTCTCAAATCAGGCGATAACCCTCAGTTAAACATTAAAGAACGATTTTTTCATTTTTATCAGCGTTTTTTTCAATTTTTTATTGATCACCCTAAGGCTTTCTTTTTCATTGAGCAATATGGCAATCCCCCATTTATACCAGAAGAGATAGTCATTGATACAAAAAAATATTATCAGGAAGCTATTGATTTTTTACAGGAAGGCATGGATACAGGACTCTTTAAAGATATGAAAATTGAGTTAATGATAAACTTTGTTTTAGGCTGCATTTTA
>JAKSBL010000004.1 GCA_022361115.1 Spirochaetota bacterium
AAAAGGGAATATTCAAAGTATTAGTAAAGTTGGCTTAACCGTTTTATCTACTTTTCAGAATGGATTTTATTCTTTTGGATCTTTTTTTAAAAATACCATTAATTCTGTTTCTCAATTAAAAAAGATACGTAAAGAACTGGATACAACTCGTAAGGAGCTGGATCGTTATAAAAAGATCATTCAGGATTTAAACCAGTTAAATAATGAAAATGATAATTTAAGAAAATTACTGGAACTGAAAAAAAATACGAGTTATTCCACAGTTGCCTGTGAGATCATTGCCCGTGATCCGGCAAAACAGTTTGAAATTATCATTATTAATAAAGGCAGTACCAGCGGAATCAAAGAAAACATGCCTGTAATTACTTATACAGAGGGGTATAATGCTTTAATTGGGAAAACAGTAGAAGTCACACCATTTGCTTCCAAAGTCATCACATTAAGTAATCCAAAATATTTTGTTGGAGCATTAATTGCGCCTTCTGATACCCATTGCATTATCCAGGGGAGCAATGAAAAATATAATTCTGTGAAATTGCTTTATTTACCTAAAACAGTTGAAATAAATCTAGAAGAGGAAAACATTGTTTATACTACTGGTGATTCAGTTTTTTATCCTCGTGGTTTACGAATTGGTAAAATAAAAAAAATCGTGCCTTCTCGAAGATATGAATTATATAATGAAGCAGAGGTCACAACATTAACCAATTTAGCAAATATCAATTATGTACTGGTTTTAAAAGTTGATGTGAATAAGGATGACTATTATAAAATGGAGTTAGAGTATTGAACAGGATAATCATCAATGCAATTATCATTATTATCATCGCAGTTTTATCCAGCTCAAAATATGTGGTAGATTTTGTTGCAATCAAAGGTGGTTTACCTGATCTTGCATTAATTTTTACTGTATATACTGGTTTGTTTCAGTCAGCATACAGCGGAATGATTTTTGGATTTATTGTTGGTTTAGCTCTAGATATCATGTTGTTTTATCCATTATTAGGCTTAAACACTTTTGTTTACACAATGATTGGTTATCTTTGTTTTTTACCAAATAAAATGTTTGAAGTAGAAAATACTTTGCTCTCTTCTTTAGTCATTTTAATCTATTTTTTTATACGCACAGTTTTATATTTTGTTTTAAGTATTTTAGTCGGAGAGGACTTTACCAAACCTGTATTAATCGAATTGATATATACCATTCTTTTATCATTTCCAATTTTTTTGTTTTATATAAAAATATATAAATCAACAATTAGCAGAAAGAAAAATGTATAAGATTTCTCCATCAGAAAAACCAAACCAGAACAAAGAGTTTCAGTTAAAACTGATTATCATTATTTTAATTACCATTGTCATATTTATGATTCTCATATTTCGTATCGGGTATTTACAGATAGTGAAGAACACCATTTCTTATGAACGGGTAACCAAAAATAGGGAAAGAATTGTTCGGGTACCTCCAATACGTGGAAAAATTTATTCTGCTGATGGTAAAGTGATTGCAGAGAATATTCGATCATTTGATATTATCCTTGAGCCTCAGAGCTTTTATGAGGATATTCATGCCAGGCAACAGGAATTACTTTATCTTTCACAGATTCTCAATATAGAATATAGTGATATTGAAAAACTGATAGCAGAAAGAAAGAAGCAAAAAGAAATCTATTTAGCAGAAAATATTTCCTATCATCAGTTTGCTAAAATACAGGAAAATATAGATCGCCTGCCTGGTATTGTTATCAAAGAAAATCTTTTACGGAAATATCCCTATGAAAAGACATTAAGCCATGCAATTGGATATATTGGCCCAATTTCCAGCGAAGAACTCGCAATAATGAAAGATCAGGGATATCTGCAGATTGATTATGTTGGAAAAAATGGAGTAGAAAAAGCTTATGAATCCTATCTGAGGGGTGAAGCCGGCAAAAAGGTTTATGAAATAGATGCAAGATTAAATATTATTGGAGAAATACGGGACAAAGAAGTTGAACCCCTTCCCGGTGATGAAATTGTCTTAACGATTGATCTGGATTTCCAAAAAAATGTAGAGGATATTTTAGCCGATCGAATCGGTACTATTATTGTTACTAAGCCAGCAACAGGTGAAATTATTGCTTTAGCCAGTTATCCAAATTTTGATCCAAATATTTATATTTTTCCAACTGAAAAAAATTTGAAAGAAATTAAAAAAATTGACTTAGACACAAGAGGAACACCTTTAATTAATCGAAGCATACAGGCAGAGTATTCACCTGGATCTGTTTTTAAAATGGTATTGGGTATGATTATTTTAGAAGAGAATATTGTGCCTATATACAAAGAATATTATTGTACAGGGGAGTATCGATTAAATTATGATTCTTTTGGCTGTTGGAATGTTCATCATTCTCAAAACTTGGAAGAAGCAATTTACAATTCCTGTGATGTTTATTTTTATAATACTAGCCAGAAAATTGGCCCGACTAGAATTAATAAGTACTCAAAAAAATTTGGTTTTAATAAAAAAACTGATATAGATTTACCATTTGAAAAAGAGGGGTTAATTCCTTCAATTGAATGGATGAAAGAAAAAGGGGGGGATTGGCAAACCGGTTTAACTCTAATAATGGCTATTGGCCAGGGTGATGTTAAAGTAACTCCATTACAATTAGCCAATTATATCAGTGTTATCTCAAATAAAGGTATCTCTTACAAACCCCATATTGTGAAGCAAATACGATCATCATTAAATGGTGAAATTAAGCATGAACTTCAACCAGAGGTTTTGTCTGAAACAAAACATCAAAAAGAGAATTATGCTTTTATTCATACTGCAATGCGAAAAACCATAACACAGGGAACTGCAGAAAGGGCTTTCTTAAGAAATCCTCACAAATTTGCCGGTAAAACCGGAACAGCAGAAATTGGATTTGGCCCTAAAAAACAAACCAATTCCTTTTTTACAGGTTTTGGTCCGATTGATCTCCCAATTGAAGAACAAATAGTAGTTGTGGTATTGATAGAATCTTATAATAATGATAGTTTAAAATATGCTGCTGATATAGCAAATATGGTTTGTTATTCTTATTATCAAAAAACTGATTTTATTGAAACTGCCAAAAAAGTTGGCTATCCTATTAGAGATACATATAATATTGAGAAAGAAGAAGAGGAAGAATGAAATTAAGCCGTTTTATTACTAAATTTGATTATATTCTCTTTATTTCTATGATTGCATTAACTATTACTGGTATTTTATTTATTTATTCAGCTAATCTAAATAAAGATGAAACTCAATCTGAGTTTATTAAGCAAATTATATTTTCCATCATTAGTTTTATCGTTTTTATTATTATCTTATTGATTCCTTTAAGGAAAATTAGAGAATATTCATTCTGGATATATATAGGCTGTATAATAGGACTGCTTTTAACTTTAGTCCCTATTTTCCCTGTTATTATGGGACAGAGACGTCTTATGATACTGGGATTTTCCATACAGTTTGCCGATTTTGCAAAGCTCGCAGTTACTTTACTCTTAGCCCAGTATTATATTCTGCATCAAAATAATATTGAAAGTTTAAAAACATACTTAATCGGTTGTATTATTGTTTTTTTACCAGTTGGTATTATTCTCCTCCATCCTGATTTAGGTTCAGCTCTGGTATTTATTCCAATTTTATTAGGAGTTTCTTATATTGCCGGTGTGCGCAGGAAGTTTCTCCTTTATACAATGCTTTTGTTTGTCGTTATTTCATTAATTCCGATCTTAACAACCATAAATCGCCTCTATTATGAAAGTGATAATGATATTATTTATTCTCTAACAAATCTAAAGTATATTGCTTTGATTTTTTCTGTACTACTTATTACTATTTTAATCAGCTTAGCATTATATTTTAATATAATCGTAAAAATCTCAGAGAGGTTAAGAGTTGTTTATTACTGGTATATCTTTTTTGCTTCTATTGTATTTATTGGATTAGCTATTTCTTATCCGGCCAATCATTATGTTTTAAAGCAATACCAAAAAGACCGGCTCCTGATTTTTTTTAATCCCTATATTGATCCCCAAAACAAAGGATTTCACATTATCCAATCAATGAACACCGTAGGAAATGGGGGGATATTTGGCAAGGGCTGGAAAAAAGGGGAGCAAACCCAAAACTTTTTTGTGCCAGAGCAAGCAACTGATTTCATCTATCCTGTAATAGCTGAAGAAAAAGGGTTTATTGGTAGTATTTTTATTATTATTTTATATGTTTTATTGTTTTACCGAGGTTTTTTAATATCTTATAATGCCCGGGATTACTGGTCGGCCTATGTGGTCATAGGTATCATATGTATCCTTTTGTTTCATATTTTAGAAAATATTGGAATGTGTATTGGCATTATGCCAATTACTGGAATCCCTTTACCTTTTTTATCATATGGTGGTTCCTTTCTCATAGCATGTTATATAGCAGTTGCTTTAATGATGAATATTTCATTAAACCGTTTTCAATATTAAAGAGAATTTCATGTTTAGTAAAATAGAAGCAGATTTAATACACTTTGAAAAACCAGCTCGTTATATTGGTAATGAATTCGGAATTCCCCAAAAAGATTTTATCCAAGCAAATGTCCGTTTTGCCATATCCTATCCCGATGTTTACGAAGTTGGTATGTCTAACCAGGGGATAAAAATTTTATATGATATTATTAATCAATTAGAATTTGCAGCTTGTGAAAGAGTATTTTCACCTTGGCAGGATTTTGAAAAATATCTGCGTGAAAAAAACTACCCCCTGTTTAGTTTAGAAAGTAAATCGCCACTACAGGATTTTGATTTCCTTGGTTTTTCTCTTCAATATGAATTATTATTTTCTAATCTGTTGAATATTATTGATCTAGCCCGAATTCCAATAATGCGTTCAGAAAGGGGTGAAAAACATCCATTAGTTATTTGTGGCGGCCCAGTAACTGTGAATCCCCTGCCATTTGCTCCTTTTGTTGATATTTTTTGTATTGGCGAAGCTGAAGAAGTGATTCCCATAATGTTAAGTCAATATCAGGATTTGAAAAAGACCGGAGGGAGCCGTAAAAAGATATTACAGAATTTAGACTCAATAGATGGATTATATATACCTGGGATTTCTCAAAAAGCAGTAAAACGTCAAATTTATATGGATTTTTCTCATAGTAAAAATCCTGAAAATTTGATTACCCCTCATATTGATATTATTCAAAATAAGCTGGTAGTTGAGATTATGCGTGGTTGTCCCAATAAGTGCCGTTTTTGTGAAGCTGGTGTAATTTATAAACCCTATCGAGAAAGGGATGTGGAGATTATTCTGGAGGCTATTGATCATGGTATTGAAGTGTTAGGAGTTGATGAAGTAACACTTTCCAGCCTTTCTAGCGGGGATTACTCTTGCCTTTTTGATTTATTGGATATTCTGAATAAAAAATATCAACACAAAAAAATATCTTTTTCTCTTCCCTCGTTAAAAGTAGAGTCATTTAATCCTGAATTACTCGAAAAGCTTTCTTTTGTAAGAAAAAGTGGGTTAACTTTTGCTGTTGAGACAGGTAGTTTGGAAGGACAAAAATCTATCAACAAGCCTGTATTAATGGATAAAGTGAATAACATCATTGATTATGCTGTGAATCATGGCTGGCGATTGATAAAATTGTATTTTATGATTGGTTTACCTCATGTAAAAGACGAAAGTGAAAAAATTATCGATTTTTTGGATAATATAAAGAATAAATATCAGAAACTTAAAATAAATGTTAATCTGGGGGTTTTTGTGCCTAAACCTCATACTCCCTATCAATATGAACCACAAATGAGTTTGGAAAAATCGATTGCTGAAATTGCTAAAATCAAAGAATATTTTCGAAAAACCCGGGTTAAAATTAAAGAACATGATCCATATATGTCTTATTTAGAAGGACTGATTGCCAGAGGTGATGAAAAAATAGGTTTAATGGTTTATCAGGCATTTAAAAATGGTGCCCGTTTTGATGGATGGGATAACCTTTTTCAATTTTCCTATTATCAATTCGCTATGAAAACCAGACCAATAAACGCTACTCACTATATTGGAATACACAAAAAAGGAGATTTACCTTGGCAAATGATTGACATTGGGCTTAATGAATCTTATCTGCTAAAAGAAAATTGGTTATCTCAAAAACAATTACTTACAAAGAATTGTAAAAACGGCTGTGAGGATGAATGTACAATATGCAAAAATTTAATTCATAAAATCAACGCACAAACTGTACCTGAAATTAATTTAAAAGAATTAGATGAACCACCACCGGAAGGGCGATTCCAGTATTTTATACAGTTTAGCAAAAAAAGCCTGTTTAAATACCTGGGACATCTGGATCTTCTCTCATATTTTGAAAGGTTGTTTAGAAAATCCGGCATAAAGTTGAAATTTACAGAAGGCTTTAATCCACATCCGAAACTTCAATTTACACCCCCCCTTGCTCTGGGAATTGAATCAGATTGTGAAATACTGGAGTTTTATACAACAACTTATTATCAGCCAGAAAGTATCCTGGAGTCATTAAAAAAAATTGAGCACAGTGATCTCAAAATAAGTGAGATTATGAATAGGATAGAACCCAAGAAAATTTCATTAATTAATCATATTTTTTCTAGTGATTATGTTTTCTTTTTTAATAAGATATATTATAATAAAATTAAGGTATATCTTGATTTACTTACGGAAAAATCTCTGGAATATCAAATAGAAAGGAAAGGAAAGAGATTTCGGGGTAATTATCAGGATTGTATTCACTTATTAGAGGTTACTGAACATTTTTTTAGAATTAATGTAAAAATGCTGGAACGTAATCCAAAAATTTGGCAATTTAAAAATGATTTACTAGGGGATATACCTGTATCGATATTAAAGAAACAATTATTTGTCAATGAAGGACGCCAAACCTTACTTGACTATTTAAAGGGCTTATGAAAATTGACATAGATCAACTACCTTTAGGACTCATCATTTTAAACGAAAAGCACCAGGTTGAAAAAATTAATCAGCCAGTGGTAGACTTATTAGGTTTTCAGCTGGAAGATTATCAGGAAAAAGGTTTAGCTATTCTTTCTGATGATTTTGTACAGAGAATTAAAAAAGAATTACAACAAAAAAATCAATCTTTTGAAATTGTCATTTTTACCCGTACAAAAGATGAAAAAAACAAGTCCTTTAAATGCAATGTAAATATGAAAAAACCACAATCAATAATGATTAGTATTATTGATATCACTTTACTGAAAAATGAAGAAATCAAGTTTTTTAATAGTCAGAGAATTGATAATTTACAAAATATTACCAAATTTATATCTTTAGAGTATAATAACCATTTAGCAGCAATTTTAGGATTTGTTTCCTTTATCAAAAACTTGGTAAATCCGACTAGTGAAATACTTCAATATTTAAATGTAATTGAAACCAGTGCTATTCGCGCTTCCTCTTTAACCAATCAATTGTTGACTTTTTCAGGAACAGATTTCTTTAAGCAAACCTATATCAATTTAAACAAAACTATTTCTCACAATGTTGAAATATTTCAAAATACCTTTAGTGCAAGAATTAAATTTGACATTAAATTACATGCAAAAGAGTTATTGATTTATTGGGATGAAAACCAAATCAATCAGATCATTATTAATACCATTCTCAATGCGAAAGAAGCAATAGAACAAAGCGGAAAAGAAGGAACCATATATATTAAAACGGATGTCAATGAAAAATACATTATATATATCATAGAAGATGATGGTATTGGAATTGATGTTGATAAAATCAATGAGATATTCAAACCTTATTATACGACAAAAAATATCAAAACAAATTCAGGTTTAGGTTTATGTGCAGTTGATGGTATCATTAAAAATATCGGTGGTACGATTACGGCTGATGTTGTCAAAAATCGTACCCGTTTTACGATTAGTTTTCCAAATTCTGATATAAATATTCATAAGTATGATAGCAATGATAAAATGGGGAATAATGAAAATATTCTGGTTATTGATGATCGGGAAGCAATCAGAAATTTGGTATACATTTTATTAACCAATAAAAATTTTAAGCCTATTACTGTTAAAAATCATATAGAAGCCTTTGAAGTACTGGAAAAAGATGATGTTGATTTGATTCTTCTGGATTTAATGCTTCCCGGTATGCCTGGAGAAGAATTATTTTATCAAATTAAGAAGAAATATCCTAAAATTCCAATTGTATTGCTTACCGGAAGTACAGATAAAAATGTTATTAATGATCTAATTGAAAAAGAAGGCGCTGGTATTATTGTAAAACCTTTTAAAAATTATCAGTTTTATAATGAAATATTCAGTAATTTACCCTAATGATTCTATTCAATGCTTCTTGTAAACCCTGTTTTTTAATTGGAAATCCTGTTGATCATTCAAAATCACCTCAATTCCAAAATGCTGCTTTTCAATATCATGGGGTAAATAGTGTATATCTGGCGTTAAATGTCCAATCCAATGACTTTTCACCTGTTATCTCTGCTTTAAAAAAGATAGACCTTTTTGGATTAAATATCACCATACCTTATAAATTAGAGATTATGAATTATATTGATTCTCTTTCGCAAGAGGCAAAAGAAATTCAATCTGTAAATACAGTTGTGGCTCATAAGGGAGAATGGATAGGTCATAATACAGATTGGTATGGTGTCTACCAAACTTTAAAAATCAACCAAATCGATTTAAATCAGCAAATATTAATTATTGGTGCTGGTGGAGCTACGAATGGTTTAATATTTGGATTGAAAAAGTATGGTTTTGATCAAATTAGCATTACCAATCGTACTATGAATAAAGCCGAAAAGTTGGCCAAACAGTATTCTTTAAATATTGAAGATTTTCAAAAATTAGAACACAAGAGCCGGAATTATAGTTTTATCATTAATAGTACAGCTAGAAGTTTTACAGAATTATTATCCATGCTAAATCCAGATACCATATATTATGATTTAAAGTACTATAAAGATCAATTAAAGAATTATCAGTATATCGATGGAAAAGATATGCTCTTATATCAGGGTGCTTTAGCATTTCAATTATGGACTGGTATTGAACCTGATATAGAGATCATGAAAAATGCTTTATATTCTTCAATTGAGTGATTTCTTAAGCTAAAAGATATAAAAGCTGCTTAACAGAAGAATATATTAATTAGCTTCTCTGGGTTATCACTTACATTCATGGTTTAAAAAACATCAATTCAAATCATATTTAAAGAAAAAAATAAAAAAAGCTTTGAAAATTCGAAAAAATTAGGTATATATCATTTTATGAATAGAAAAATTATTATCTTTTTAATTTTTATCATCCCCTGCAGCTTATTTTCTCAAAAATTCATTTCATTAGATAGATCTGGAAAGTTATTATTCGGATTAGGTATTGCCTATAATTTTAATATTTCCCAAGACCTTGTAGAACGGTATGATCCTGTTTTTTTAGAAGTCCCATTTAAAATCAATTTTGATTTACGTGTGCATCATCGATTATCTTTATTATTTGGTGTAAATGTGGTTTATGGCTATCATCAATACCTCTACCTGGAAGAAACTTTTCACAAACAAAATTTATATATTCGCATTCCAGTTATATTTAAAATCTATCCCTTTAGTCAGAGTCAACAGCGTTATTATAATGTATATATTGGTTTAGGAATCTTTGCTCATTTTTGGCTATTAAATTGGTATCATTATAAAGATGAAAATGGTGCTCAATATTACGGAAATGCCTATAAAACTGAGGATTCTTTATTATATCCTGGAGATATTTATACAAAGTATAATGTTGGAATTTCTCTAGCCATGGGGAACCATTTTTATATCGGTAAAAGAGCTATCTTTGGTATAGAGTTGTTTTCCAATTTTATCTGTTTACCTTTTTGGAATGGTTATTTTAATACACCGGACTTTTATATAAATGACCATGTGATGCTGAATTTTCAAGTCAATGTCGGTATTGGAGTTTCAATCGGATTGGAGTTATTTAAATTCTAGTCTTTATGCAGGTCTTTAATTTTAATTATTTCATCAATATTCTTAATAAAAATATCACATAAATGGGGATCAAAATGAATTCCCTTTTTGGATTTTAATTCTTCTATTACGTCATCATATTTCCACGCTCCTTTATATGGCCGATCTGAAGTAAGGGCATCAAAACAATCTGAGATCGCTGTTATTCTGCCATATAAAGAAATATTTTCACCTTTTTTTTGGTTTGGGTAACCTGTTCCATCCCATTTTTCATGATGATCCAGTGCAATAATAGCGGCAATTTCAGAAAGCAGACTATCTCCTCCTTTTAAAATTTCATAACCAATCGTAGTATGGGTTTTCATTATTGACCACTCTTCATCAGATAAATTGGTTAATTTTAATAAAATCTTATCTGGAATTCCAACTTTACCAATATCATGCATGGATGCTGCCAGCCGAATATTTTCTACTTCTTCCCGTCTTAATCCCAATTTCTCTGCTAATAAAGCGGAAAAAAGTCCAACTCGGATAATATGATTTTGAGTTTCAGGATCTTTATAGCGGGTGACAGTAGATAGTTTGTAAATTATTTCTTCTTGTGCTTTTTTTAACCGTTTATAAAGAGCGGTATTTTCAATTATAGAATTAATATAGAAAACCATATGATTTAAAAGATCAATATCTTCCTGATCGAAAAAATCACGATCAATCTTATTTAATACTTCAACAACACCAACTGGTTTATTATCAGAATTAATGATCGGAATAGCTACGATACTTTTGGTTTTATAGCCAGTTTTCTGATCAGTAATTCTGTCAAAACGAGCATCTGAGTAAGCATCTTTAATATTGACAATTTCATTGTTTTGAAAAACAAATCCAACAATACCTTTATCATCGGGAATTCGAATTGTGTGATCAGTTTGATAAGCAATAAAGGACCATAATTCCCTTTTGATTTCATCATGCAGGAAAATGCTGCAAATATCTGCATTGAGTAGAGTTTTGGTAAGTCCAGTTAGGGTGATCAGATTTTTATTAATATCTTTTTCTAAAGTTAGTTGTGAAGTAACTTTTAAAAGAAGTTTCAATTTGTCACTCATAAAATTATTAGCTATTTATCACTTTTTATATGGTTTTTGATTTTAATATAAAAAATCAAGATAGTAAATAAAAATATCGGGAAAAGTATAGGAAAAATGTTAATAATTGTATACTATTTACATTTTATTTAAGAGATCTTAACATTAAGTAAGATAGATCTTAGGGGTGTCTGATAAGTTTTTTTGACAGAGTATTATTAAAAAGAATAAGGGCTGGGTCAAAAAATAAAAATCATTAACCACAAAGCACAAAAGTGGTATTTTTTTAACTATAACCCAGCCCCTTAGTCAATTACAATTTGGTCAATAAATCTGCATATTTGGCTAATGGCCAAAATTCTTCAGCTACAATCTCTTCTGCTCGATCAACTGCTGTTCTTAAGTTTTCATAACATGAAATCCCTTCATTAGCAAAAGCATGGGCATTTTTATGAATATCTTCTTCAGATATTGATTTAGCAAGAAAATCTTTTAAACAATTAATATTAGCAATAATGTTTTCGTATAGTTTTAAGAATTCATCCAGATCATTAGCTAATGCACCGCCATTTAAACCAGCTTGGGTTAAAGCATTATTTGCTTCTGCGAGTATTTTAATTTGTTTAGCAATAGCAGGTAAGATCAGAGTATTTGCCATATTTATTGCTGTCTTAAATTCAATTTCTTTTAGTTTAATATATGTTTCCAGCTTTATTTCTACTTTTGATTTGAGCTCCCGTTCGGATAATATTCCGTATTTTGAGAACAATTCTTCAGCATGAGGTTCCAGATAAAATTCTAAAGCTTCTGGAGTGTTTTTTGCATTGGGCAATCCTCTTTTGGCTGCTTCTTCGTGCCATTCTACAGAATAATTGTTGCCATCAAATCTGATTCTCTTGGTTTCGGTAATAATATCCTTGACTATCATTAAGGCATTTGATTTTACATCGCCCTTCATAGTTGATAATTTATCAAAAATTTTATCATATCCATAAGCAATGATTAAGTTTAAAATGGTTGCTGGTTCTGCACAGTTATGGGAAGATCCAACAGCTCTAAATTCAAATTTATTTCCGGTAAAGGCAATTGGAGAGGTTCGATTGCGATCTGTAATATCTTTGGCAATCTTTGGTAAATTTTGAATTCCTAAATTAATATGAGCCATTTTCTTTTCAGTAATAGTGCCAATTCCTTCGATTTCATCTAATAGTTCTGACAAATATTTTCCCAGGTAAATTGACATTATTCCAGGAGGAGCCTCATTAGCGCCTAATCGGTGATCATTTCCAGCATCAGCAACAGCAGCTCTGAGTAAACCTCCATATTTATCTACCCCAGCCAAAATTGCAGCTATCGTCATAATAAAACTTATATTTTTTAAAGGTGACTTAGAGGGTTCTAAATAATTAGCTCCTGTGTTATCACCAATCGAGTAGTTTAAGTGCTTTCCTGAACCATTAACGCCAGCTAATGGCTTTTCATTGAGTACTGCAACCATATCATGCTGTTCTGCAACACGTGTTAAAATATCCATAAGTTGCAAATTATGGTCTATTGACAGGTTGGCTTCTTCATAAAGGACTGCTATTTCAAACTGATTAGGCGAAACCTCATTGTGTCTGGTTTTAGCAGGTATTCCACGACGATAAAGTTCGGTATCCAGGTTTTCCATGAATTTAAGAACTTTACCTTTGATTGTACCAAAATAATGATCTTCCATTTGTTGTCCCTTAGCAGGTTCTGCACCAAAGAGGGTTCGACTACAAACTTGCAGATCTGGGCGAGAATTGAATAATTCTTTTGAAAAGAGAAAGTATTCTTGTTCTGGGCCAGCAAATATCTTTAACCGTTTTGCCAGTCTATTACCCAATAACTTTTGTAAACGGATACCAGCATCACTAACAGCTTTTACTGAACGGAGAAATGGTGTTTTAATATCCAGAACATCGCCTGTCCAAGATAGGAAAACTGTGGGAATAACCAGTGTTCTGGAATTTTCTGCTTCAATCAAAAAAGCAGGTGAAGTAGGATCCCAGGCAGTATAACCTCGTGCCTCAAAAGTTGAGCGCATTCCGCCAGAGGGAAAAGAAGAAGCATCAGGTTCAGACTGGATTAATTGTTCTGCAGAAAATCGTTCGATAATATCTCCATTAGAATCATAAGTGATAAATGCATCATGCTTTTCAGCAGTTCCGCCCCTTTGTGGTTGGAACCAGTGAGTAAAATGGGTTGCACCATTTTCAATGGCCCATTCCTTCATTGCATGAGCAACATCTGCAGCAATGGTTTCATCCAGAGTTTCTGAAGAATCAATTGTGGCAATTAATTTGTCATAGACATTTTTGCTCAATTTATGCCGCATTATTTGTTTGTTAAATGTCAGTTCTCCATATATTTGCGAAATTTGGTTTTTCATATTAACTCCTTATTTTGGTTTAGATAATATCAAAATCTTTTGGGAAGATTTTAAACGGAATCATTTAAATGATTCCAATGTAGATTATTTAACACCTGTAAAAGTTTTGATATTACTGGTTTAATTGTAAAATACAATAATGTATAAAAAATTATATGTCAAGTAAAAAATACAAAAAAACAGAAAAAGTATACAAAATAGCTCTACAAAATACATAAAATTCCATATTAACTATATAAAAAAGTATATAAATACGTAAAAAAACATAATTAATCCATTAAAGTTAAAAAAAATATTCGCATGTAAAAATGAATGAAAACATGTTTTTATTTTGAAAATACCTATTAAATATTGAGTAACTACAATAATCATCAGGTTAGCAAAAGCAAAATTTTAATAAGAAGTTGTTTAGGAAATAAAATGAAAAGAATGAAAAAAATAATTCATTGAGAATTAATATTGTATTTATATGTAAATTGTAAAAAAATCCAATGAGTTGTATTAAAGATTGACAGAAAACAATAAGTTTACTATTTTACTATTTTTGAAAAAGGAGGTAGCATAATGCAAGAAAAAGGGAGTTTTTTTTCACAATTACGTTATCATCTTACAAAAATGAAAAATAAGATAGTCCAGGAAGAAATTGAATTTTTAACCAATAAAAAGCGAATGATTTCCTCACAGGAATGGAATCAATTTGTCGTTCTTTATCAAAAAAAATTCATTGATAAAAACATTTTACTTTTTCGTTGTCTCATCCACTCTTTGTATCAAGATTTGCCAATTAATTCACATAAGGTAGATTTTATATCAGAAAAAATGTGTTATATAACACTCAGTGCAATTATGAAGCAATTGTACTTCACCAAAAATCATTCTTATGTTACAATGAATGTCAGAGCATAAAAGTAATCATTAAGAAGTATTTATTAAAAAATTAATAAGCAATTCAACTATCATAAGAAAAAGACTCCTTTAAAAAAAAGGAGTCTTTATTAGAGCCTAATGGCCTGGTCAAGCATTGGTTGATTAACTGGGAGGGGAAAATCTTTGCCTGACATTATTAGAATTCGACTGGTATAATGATAAACTTGAATTTATTTAAGGAGTGAGAAATGGATTATCAAAATATCTTTTCCAGTAATGCTAAAAAAATGAAATCATCGAAAATCAGAGAGCTAATGAAATATGCTTCTATGCCTGATGTAATTTCCTTTAGTGGAGGCATTCCTGATCCGCAACACTTTCCCTATCAAGCTGTTTCTGAAATAATACAGAAATGGGATGATAAAAAAGCTCAGGTAGCTATGCAGTATGGAACAACAACTGGTTATCCCCCTTTAGTTAATAATCTGAAAAAAAGGATGGAAAACCTCAAAAACATTAATTTGTCCGGCCAGGATTTAATGATTACTTCAGGTGGCCAACAAGCCTTGTTTTTAGTCTCCCGTATATTTGTGGATCCGAACGATTGCATTTTAGTTGAAGGACCTTCATTTATTGGTGGAATTGCTGCTTTTCTTTCGCATCAAGCAAACCCAATAGAGATACCTTTAGAAGATGATGGAATCAATTTGACTATCTTGGAAGATAAGTTAAAAGAATGTCAGGAAAAAAATATCAAAATTAAATTTTTATATACCATTCCCAACTTCCAAAATCCAGGTGGAGTTACACTTTCTCAGGAGAAAAGAAAAAAACTATATGATTTATCTTTGAAATATAATTTAGTCATACTTGAAGATGATCCTTATGGAGATCTGTTTTTTGAAGGAACACCTCAAGATTATCAACCGATAAAAGCTTTAGGCAATGAAGCACCAATCATTTATATTAGTTCTTTTTCTAAAATTTTAAGTCCAGGGCTACGATTGGGCTGGTGTGTTGCTGATCATGAATTAATTGAAAAAATGGCATTGGCAAAACAATCAGTTGATGCCTGCTCTCAATCCTATGGACAAATCATTGCCAATGATTATCTGGAAAAAAATATCATAGATGACTATGTAGAAACCATGAAAAAAATTTATAAGCATAAAAAAGAATTTATGGTAGAAGAAATTAAAAAATATTTTCCTCTATCAGTGAAATATACGAATCCAAATGGTGGTTTTTTTATTTATCTGACTTTACCTGATAAAATATCCAGTGAAGCATTATTTAAAAAGGTAATTGAGAAAAACGTTGCATTTGTTACGGGAGATCCTTTTCACATTGATAAGGTTGAAGCAGATAAACATATTCGATTAGCTTACTCAAATTCTTCTGAAGAGCAGATTAAAGAAGGGATTAAGATTATTGGTGAAACAATTAAGTCTATGCTCTGATTTGGGTATGATGAGATAATATGATTATAAATCCTGTTTATCAAGATGAGCATTTGATTCTTTTTGATAAACCCCAAGGTATTGCTACAACCCCAGGTAAAACCCCCTCTTATTGTGAAAAACTATTTAGGAACCATCCAGATTTAGAAAAAATAAAGGGATATCGCAATGGAGAGGGGGGATTACTAAATCGGCTGGATAATGAAACCGGTGGATTGCTTCTTTTTGCTAAAAGCAATGCTGCTTTTCTTTTTTATTCTCAACAAATGAAAAAACAAAAGATTCTTAAAAACTATTTAGCAATTGTTGACGGATCACCAATTCAAAAACAAGGAAAGATTGAATTCCCGATCGCTCATCATGGGAAAAGTAAAAAAAAGATGGTAATTGTAGATCAAACAAAAAAATATCGGGGACTACCACAGCAAGCTGTGACAGAATATCAAATTATACGGCAAAAAAATCAACATTTTTTGGTGAAAGTGAGTATTACAAAAGGGGTGAGACACCAGATTCGAATTCATTTAGCTGCAAGTCATATGCCAATAATTGGGGATAAGCTTTATCATCCTTCAAAAGATGAGCAAATCCCCCATCATTTATTATATGCTTATCAAGTAATATTTCCCTTACAGACTAATCCACAAGTTTGTAAGAAGATCACCATAAAGGTGCCATTTGTTAAACAGTTTTTTTAAGCTTATTCGGTTCTATATTTAAAGGTGATCCGTGTTCCTCCGGCTCCAGCAGAAAATCCAGTTCCGGTTGATACTAAAAAGAGAAAATGGTCAGCATCTTTTTTATCTTTTCCAGCTGGCTTCATTATATCACCACTATAGGAACTGCTCTTGGCAGCTGTTGCATCAGAAGTTGCACCTGAATAACTTCCTTCAAAGTCTTCAGGGGTTACATTACCAATAATTAAACCAACGGTCCATCTTTTTGAACCTCCAATTGCTGCTCCGCCGCTAATACCTTTTATTTTAAAGTCTTTAAATTTTTCCATACCAGCAAACTGGACAATACCTTCACCACCAATTCCTTTTACTAAAAATCCGCCTTCTGAAGATGAATAAAAAACAATCCCTGTAATTGGTTTTCCTGCACTTTTGTCTTTAAAAAATTTGCTTTCTAAAGCTTTTTCTAGATTATGCTTTAAAAATAAAGCATCTTTATCCTCAACCAGCATTACTACAGCCATTCGTTCTGTAATGGTAAACACTTCCTCAACAGTTAGCTGGTTCTGCGCCAGAAGAGGTAAACCAATTAATGAAATAGTCATAAAAATAAAAAATAATCTCTTTTTTATAAAAATACTCATTTTATATCCTTTCTCAATGGATTGTGTGTCAGTAACTATTGACAGCACCAAATTGTTTTATACCTTTCATAGCATCATAAATCAAGAAATTTTACACTTTGCATGTATTTTGACAAATAAATATAACTTTACTTTAGAGGTGTTTGCATGCGTAAAGATTGCCGGGGCAATCTTGTAAATACCAGGCTGCACTGGTCACAAGGATTTTTTGTTTTTGCAAGAGTCTCTTTAAAAAAATAAAAAAAAATAATTGTTTATTTTTAAATAAAGATTAAGCAAAAATTATTGTATAATGATATAAAATGAACAAAGGGATTGATATCCATATTGGGTAATTTTACCCAAATTTCTGTTATTTCTTGTTATCAATTTTGATTTTTTATTTTTAGAGTAATACTTATGCTGGAGAAATGTATGAAAAAATATATTGCAATTTTAGTTCTGTTTTTTTTATTTTTTGGTTGCAAGAAAAATACAAAAGATGCACTAAAACTTTCTCCTCTACAAATAGAGGAAGTATCAGGTCAACAAATATGGAATCGAATTGCCGTAGAAAATGATTTTCATAATTATGATTTTTGGCCTGGACATGAAGGGGAACAGCCTGGACAATCGCCTCATGGCATATACCATTTAATTTATATCAATTCTATTTTAAAAGAAGCCTTACCTGTCACCAGCAAGGTTGTACCGAATGGGAGTATTATTGTCAAAGAAAATTGTGATGCCAATCGGGAAGCCAAGGTTTTAACGGTTATGGTTAAGGTTAAAGGTTATGATCCTGAAAATAATGATTGGTATTGGATTCGATATGGTATAGATGGTTCTATCCAAGCTGAAGGAAAAGTAAAAGGGTGTATCAATTGCCATAAAATTGTTAAAAATAATGATTATATATTTGTTCGAAAACTAGACAAAAGTCTGGAGCAATAATCATGTTAAAAGTAAATTCTATTCAAGTAAAAATATTAACTTTAATCATTATAACTTTATTGATAACTATTATTATTACTATGATTTACACGATTGATAATCAACGTGAAAATCTTCTCAAGGCCAGCCAGGAAAATTTAGCAAATAATACGGATATGTTGAATCGGGTAATGCGCAATATTATGCTGTCCGGAGAGGCGCCTATTGCAGTAATCACCATGCGCGATTTGAAACAAATGCAGGCATTTTCTGAGATAGCTATCTATCGAACGGATGGAAACAGTGCCTTTAATGATTATTCAACTTTAGATTTGGTAAATACATTACAAAATGAAATTCTGTTTCCTAAAACGGAACGAATTGATAGAAATATGATTGAAAATCAAAATTTTATCGAAGTATTGGAAACCCACACAGGAAAACAAGATGAAGATTTTGAAAAGGAAGAAATGGAGTACTTTTTTCCAATACTGAATATGCCGGAATGCTGGAAATGTCATGGAGATGATCACTCTATAAGGGGTATTGCTCATTTTAAAATTTCTGTTGCTGATATATATTTAAAAATCAATAATGCCAGGAAAAATTTAACTTTAGTGTTTATTATATCCGGTATTTTACTTGGTACATTATTAATCATTTTTATCCATATGATGATTATTCATCCGATTTTAAAAATAGGTTCTGTTGTAAAGCAAGTTGGAGAAGGCAGATTTGATGTTCAGGTGAAACTAAAGAGTGGTGATGAGTTAGGTGATTTGGCTGCTAAGATAAATAATATGGTTCAAGGTTTAAAAGAACGATTTCAGTTATCAAAATATGTTTCAAAATCTACTGATGAACTGGTAAAAAAAACTGATGAACAACAGGAAGCCAGTTCCAGAAAACATACAACAGTTCTTTTTTCTGATATTCGCGGATTCACAGCATTTTCTGATAATAGTGAACCTCATGAAGTGATTCAAAATCTCAATGATATATTACAATCTCAGACACACATTGTAGAAAAATTTAATGGTGATATTGATAAATTTGTTGGTGATGAAATTATGGCAGTATTTGATAACCCGCAAGATGCTGTTCGGTGTGGATATCATCTCATCAAAGCTGTTTATGAAGTTAATAAAAAAAATAATACCAGCCTCTATATTGGAGTTGGTATCAATTCCGGAGAAGTTGTAGCCGGTAATATTGGTAGTAAAAACCGTTTAGAATATGCTATTATCGGTGATACGGTTAATCTTGCTTCTCGATTGTGCAGCATGGCTAAGAAAAATATGCTTTTAATATCAAAAAACACATATGAAGAAGTTAAAGATATAGTGGATATAAAAATTATTGCTAATCAAAAAATCAAAGGTAAAAATCAATTAATAGATGTATATGCTGTTTTGGGGTTAAAAGAATAAAAAAGGCCAATATAAGTAGCTTTTTCTTGTATTGGCCAAAGATGTTTTCCCTTAGTTAAAAATTTTAATAAGCAATTTTTAAAACATCCTCAAAATAATCTACAAAATGCGCTGTGATCCCTTTCTTAATATAAGCAGGTAATTTTTCAAAATCTTTTTTATT
>JAKSBL010000516.1 GCA_022361115.1 Spirochaetota bacterium
TAGGGGTTATAGTCATAAAAAGTAGAGCCGTTGAGGCTGTCATCCCAATCATCCCAGTCATCTTTTTCAGCAAAGGCAGACAGGGTTAACAGGATTAAAAATGTAATTAAATTTCTTTTCATGGCTTTTTTCATCTTTTAAAAAGACATTTCCTCTTTTCATTTGAGATTACTGTAAGCTAAACTAGCTTAGCATTAATTATTTGTGTGTTCAACGTTTGTTGCTGTTCACAAAATTTATTATAAATTTTCTTTGTTTTCAGTAACATTCATTCCTTCCATTAAATTAATGGGCGGATTGTCGACTATGATTTCATTTGGTAGTAAGCCTTCAAAAACTTCTCCATAATCATTTTCTTCGTTTCCAATGACAATTTTTCTCTGGAACACCCGGTTTTTCTTTACTACAAAGACCGAAGCATTGGTGTCATTGACTGTTGCCAAAGTCGTTACTGGTATTCTAAGTTCTTTCTTTTTGGCATCAGATATAATATTGCCTCGGGCAAACATTCCCGGGCGTAAGAGATTTTTCTTATTATTTACACCAATTCTCACCTCAATAGTCCGGCTTTTGATGTCCACTAAGGGGCTGATAATGTCAACAGTGCCGGTAAATTCCTGGTTTTCCAAGGCATCTACACGAAAAGTACATTTGTTGCCAATGAGTATTTTACTGGCATCCATTTCTGTGATATTGACTATCCAGTAAATTTCATCAGTATCTATAATGGTATATAATTTAGTTTTTTCGTCTACCCGTTCACCAATATGGATAAATCTTTCTCCAATCACGCCATCAATAGGTGAACGGATAAAGGTTTCATCATAATTAATTTGGGCTGTCTGGAGTTCCAGTTCTGCTTTTTTTAAATTGGTTTTTGCTTCTTCAATGGCTAGGCGGCTGGTACGAGTATTAATGGTTTGTAAAATTTTTAATTTCTTCTCTTGAGTTTTTGGGACTTTATAACCAGCAATGATAATATCTTTGTCCCGATAGCCGATTTCACTGATTGCCAGGTCTTTGGCTGTAACAAAATAATCTTTTTTAATGGTTAAATAGTTATATTTTAATTTATCTAGCTGATCTTTGGTGACTCCGCCGATTTTATATAACTCTTCATTTTTTGATATCTCAGTTTCAATTTGTTCAATGTTGTTTCTTCTATCTTCCAATTCTGCTTTTAACTTCTCTACATTCAGATAATAAACTTCAATTTCTTTTAACTTTTCTTCATAACTTAAATTGGCTGAAGTCAGGGCATTTTTTGCTGACTGGTAGTTGTTTTTGGCTTGTTTTAAGGATATTTCGGCAAACTGCTGGTCCAGGATTGCCAGCACATCTCCTTTTTCCACCACATCCTGGGTATCTTTGTAGATAGTATGTACTCGACCAGATACCAGTGAGGTGATGTCTGCTTTTTCTTTCTGGACTATATTTCCGATTGTCCGAATGGAAGGATAAATTTCCCTTTCTTTCACCTGGATGAGTTGAACGGATATACTGTCTGTGTCAGCAACAGATTTTTCTTCAGCTACTGCGTCTTTACAGGTAATGAGAATATTTAAAATGAGAATAACAATAATAATTTGAATCCATTGATTAAATAATTGCTTCATAAAACTCTTCTGTACTGACACCAGCCATATTTTTAATAGTAATGATTTTTTTATAAATTTGATTACCAATATCAATATTTTTAATTCTGGAAGAAAAAAGGCTGTTTTCGCTTTCAATAATATCTATCAGACGGGCTTCTCCCAATTGTTTTTTTAACAAGAGAATCTTTAACTTTTCCTCAAGTAATTCAATTCTCTTCAAGTTCAAAGAGTAAAGCTTCACTAACTCATTATATTCTTTCAAGGTTTGTTTCATGGTTTTATTAGTATTTTTGATATATTTTTCAAGTTCTAGGTGGCTCTTATAAAATTCTATATTTGCATCTTGAAATTTATTGATCGACTGAGGTTGATGAAAATATTTTGTAGTAGTGGAGGTTTCCAGTTCTCCCAATTGATATTGGGATTTATCCATGTATTTTTCGTATTCCTCATCTTCTAAAGGATACTTGATTTTTGGGGTAATATTTATGGGAAAAGCAGGGAGCTGCCAGTTAAAATTAAAACCCAGACTCCACTCTTTTCTTTTTAAAGGAAAATTTTCTCCTTCAAAGGTATAAGAAAAATTCATAGAAACTTTTGGACAGAGAGTCAGGTAAGTACTGACCTGTTGTGCCCGGCTTTTATATTTTGCTAATTTTAATGTATTACTCTTACTATTGTTCATCAGGGTTTTGTGAATAAAAAATTCTTCCTGGTCTGGTTTTACTTCCAGAGGTCTGATTTCAATTTTACTGACCAGTTCTACATCAGATTCTACATTGATTAACTGTTTGAGTTCATGCAAAGCAAAATCAAATTTCCGCTTATCTGTAGAAAGATTTATTTCTGCTTCCAAAACCTGAATTAACAGCTCCTGGTACTCTAATTGAGTAATCAGTTCTAATTCCAGGTTTTTTTCCCGAATGGTTAATTTACTTCTTAAAAGTTCCAGGTTTTTTTTCTGTTCCTCTACTCTGCTTTGCAAAAAAATAACATTGGCATAGATTGACTCAATTTCGGTCCGAATAGCTTGCTCTTTTTCTTCCAACTCTTTGCCCAGTAAACTGATTTCATAATACTTAAAATAAACCTTGGAAATAGAGACTCCGCCGTCAAACAAGAGCTGGTCCACTCCCAGGGTCAGCTCAATACTATAGGGATCAGAATATAGCCGGGTTGTATAATCTTGAACATTATAAAGCATCCGGTTTCCTAAAGTCAGGCGGGTATTAAACTGGGGAAAAAAACTGCTAAATCCCATTAAATAGCTGCTTTTCATGAGTTTATGCTTCATATGTGAAATGTGATGTTCAATATTATTATTAACAGCCAGGTTTTGAGCCGTAATCAGATCTAGTTTTAACTTTTCAGAAAAAACGCTTTCTAA
>JAKSBL010000228.1 GCA_022361115.1 Spirochaetota bacterium
GAATTCTATATTTTATAGATAGAGAAAGTAAACAGGTTGATAAAGTCAATTATGCTACGACAGCTAATTTTATTGCTTTTCAGCATTATGTGGTGTTCAATGATAGTGTCAATTTGGTGAAATATAACCTAATTAATCAACAGTATTCTTTATTGATATCGTATGAGACCGATTTAATTGATTTTGTGATTCATAATCCGCGAACAGATCAAGGAATTGTAAAAATCAATATGGAAGATCATTTCCTGATCCAGCATTTTAATTTTGAATCTCAGGAAAAAAAACAGTTGCCTAAAAATCTTGTAAACTTGACGCAAAATATGGAATACTTTGCTATCAAAAATGAAGATAACTTTGAAATTTATAATATTGATGGAATACTGCAGAATCGTTTAAAAGATAAATTTTCTGGTTTTTCTTATCAAAATCAGGTCTTGTTACAAGAAGGAAATCAAGTCTTTTTATCAAATTTAGAACTGCAGGATAAAGAATTTTTATTACAAATTCCTGAAACTTCTTATGTTCAGCATATCATTTCTTTAAAAGATTATTTTATCTTTCAGCTGGATTATGAAATTGTGATCTTAACTCCGGATTATGATCAAGTTATACATTTAAAAGGCAAACTTTTAAACCAGCTTGCCACTGGTTTATTTTTTGAAAATGAAAACCAAATTAATTATTACAGTTTTAATCATCCTGAAGTAGTATTTATTTTTGAAAATCTTCCACGTAATTTTATAAATTCTGATGCTCAGTCATCTATATTTGCTGTTAAAGAAAAAGAACAGGTAAAGATCTATAACCTGAGCAAATTATTTTAAATTATGGATAAGCTCAATAATTTATTTGCTAATTTTTTTTCAATTTCCATTACCTTAAAAAAAGAGTTATTTAGAAAAACCATCCATATCTCATCTGCTTTTATTCCTTTTTTTTATTTTTATCAGAGGTTTTGGGTTATTACCGGCTTACTGCTGATTACCTTAATCTATTTTGCCTCCGAGTTATTGCGGATTAAAAAAATATCCTTACCTTTGATAAGCCAGATAACTGAATTTGCTGCCCGTACCCGTGATGAAGGTAAAGTTATTTTGGGGCCAATTACACTGGTTGTTGGTATATTTTTGGCTTTTACCCTTTTTGATTACCGAACTGCAGTAATTGCTATTTTTGCCCTATCCTTTGGTGATGGAGTCGCCAGTTTATTTGGTAAATTATTAGGAGGCCCCAAAATTCCTCTTACTTTTGGTAAAACCTTTAGCGGAAGTTTTGGATGCTTCTTTGTTCTTTTTCTCGTTTACATTGCTTCTGGTTTAAATATTGGTGAAGCTTTTACTGTGGCTTTATTTGCCACATTTATTGAAGTATTTCCTACTGGTGATTTTGATAATTTGTTAATCCCCGTTTTTACTGGCATATTTATGCAGCAATTTTAATTATCCTCACTGATAGATCTTGATTTTTCACAGATTGTATAAATCTTTTCTTTCATGATAATAACACTGTGATCATTGAGATAATTTTTGATCTCATTTGGTAAAGTTTTATCATAAACCAGGGGAAGTAAATATTGAACGTTAAAAATTGAGGATTCAAAAGTTGCTGCAGTCATGATTGATTCCGTAGCAACTGCTCAATGACTTGATCCCGCTTTTCCAGCACAAGCTGCACCTGAACTTAAAGTAACTGCTGTTACTATTCCGGAGTCAGGAGAAGGTGAAATAGAACTGAGTGGTAACAAAAATCAGATAGATTCACTATTGTAAATCCAAATTAGAATTAAACGCTCATACTTAATAGCTCTTGTGCTTTTTTTATAACATGATCAGAATCCAGAGGTTTGGTCATATAGTTGATGATACCAAATTTCCTCACTTTTAAGACCACATCTCGTTGAGTTAAAGCAGTTACAATCACTATCTGAGTGTTTATATTATTTTCTTTTAAATAATTAATAACATCAAAGCCATTTACTTCTGGCATCATAATATCTAAAAAAACCATATCAGGTGTATAATGAACAAGATCATCGATAAATAACTGGCCACTTTCGTAAGTCAAAATTTTCCAGCCCGTTTCCTGTAATACTGTTGCCATATACTCTAGTATATGGAGATCGTCATCCACAACAGCAATGGTTAGGCCATTTTCAGTTGATTTTTTATGATCTCCCAGACTTTCAGTAAACTCACTTCCCCTGCGGTCATTTTCAAAACTGAGCTCAATGTTTTCATCAATTATTACTGATTTGGGTTTAGATAATAATTCTGTTTTAATATTATCAATTTCTGATCCATAAGCAAAAATATCGATTTTACCAAAACTATCAATAGCATCAGTAAAGTCAGATTTGATTTGTAAACTTGAATATTTTTCACTTTCATTAACCAGTTCTGATATGATAGGAGATGTACTAAGAATTTTAATTCCCGTTATTTTTGTTTCAGTTTCACTCAAAATGATTTCAATCAATCTTTCGAATTTATTATTGATATCCTCTGAGTTTTGAATATTACTTAAAATTAAAAGAATCTTAGGAAAATTTGTCTTATATATTTGAGTCATTTGATTTATACGGTATTTTAGAAGCTCAATCTTATCCAAATTTAAACCATTGGCAATTTCAATAAAAAGGATATCATCATTTAAGTGAATGTCTATGAGACAATTTGTTGTGTCTATTTTAAGGGGAGTTTTAAAAACTTCACTAACCGATTTGATAAAATTATCGATTTTAATCGGTAAAGTCAGGAATTTAAATATTTTAAATTTTGCATATTTAGTAATGATATTGCGATCTGATTTATTGGACATGAGTATAACCGGAATAGAGCTGATAAATTTATTTTGTGCTTTTTCTTTTAATAAATCATAGCAACTTAAACGGTCTAAATGGGTATTCATTATGATGAGATCGGGGTTTTCATTCTTGATTTTAATTAATCCTTCAAAACCGTTTTTCGAAAGGATAACCTCAAAATGATATTGTTGTAATTTTTCCTGTAAGTATTGTCGTAATACTTCTTGTTTTTCAATAATAAGAATTTTATCCATATCCGCTTGACTCTTTTATACTTTTTATTAATCTTATTTTTTTTCTGGTTTATATTAAATTTTAATACGTTTTTTAGTTTTTTGAAAGGAAAAATAACTTTTTTTGCACTTAATCCGTTATTTGTAAGACCCAGAACTAAATATTATCTAAAAATGATTATAGAGCATAAAACTACAAAAAACAACTTGTTTATATAAATACTATATAGTTTTTTACAAAAGTCAATAGGAGATTCCCTTGACACTAAAATATGCATATGTTATGAAAAGAAAAGGAAAAAATTGCGGTTTTTTTCTGTTTCAAAGAAAATTTTAATGTTAAAAGAGTGTAAACATGTTTTTATTGGCTGGTTTAGGAAATCCAGGAAAAAAATATGAGAAAAATCGTCATAACGTAGGCTTTTTATTATTAGACTATCTCAAAGAAAAATATCTTATTGATGAATATCAAAAGAAAAATAAATATCTCTATTTAAAATGCCGGCTTCATCAAAATGAGGTCTTATTGATTAAACCTCAATCCTTTATGAACTTAAGTGGGATGGGAATCCAGAGTGCTTTAGCTTTTTTTAAAATACCAATCTCGAATTTAATCGTTATATTTGATGATATTGCCTTACCTTTTGGAATGATTAGAATAAGAGAAAGGGGAAGTGCTGGAGGACATAATGGATTAAAGAATATTGCCCAGCAACTGGGGACTGAAGATTATCAAAGACTCAGGATTGGTATTGGGGAACCTCAATTTAGCAGTGGATTAAAAGACTATGTATTAGGTAATTTTACAGAAGCTGATTTAAAAATTTTAAAAGAAGATGTCTTTGTCAGAATTGATGAAGCCTTACAACTCATCATGCAGGGCAAAATCAAAGAGGCTATGAATCTCTACAATGAAAAAAACACTGGAAAAATTTAAAAGTCAATTAGAAAAACTCATTGATCCATACCAAAAAAAAATATTAATTGCTTTCTCAGGCGGTAAAGATAGTGTAGTCTTATTAGAGTTATTTTTGAAGTTACAACATGTATACCGGTTACATATTGAATTAGCTTATATCAATCACAATTTACGAGGTAAGGATTCTCATCAAGAAGAAGAGTTTGTAACAGCTCTGGCCAGAGAAAAGGAATTGATTTTACATAAAAAAGTAATTTCAGCTGAGATTTGGCAAAAAAGGAAAGGCAAATCAGTAGAAATGATGGCCCGAAAAATACGTTATGATTTTTTTAAAACGATTTTAAAAAAATCTAAGCTGGATTATATTGCTACAGCCCACCATCTGCAGGATAAGATTGAAACTTTTTTTATTCAAGTTCTACGAGGAGCAGCTCCGGAAACACTGGCCTCCATACCAGGTCGAAATGGTAAGATTATCCGCCCTTTATTAAAATTTCCTTTATCTGAACTAGCTGAATATTTAATGCAAAATGATCTGAAGTATATTGAAGACCAAACTAATGTGCAAAGTATCTATTTACGTAATAAAATTCGTCATTCCATTATACCAGAATTAAAGAAAATGGTTCCACAATATGAAAACTCCATGGATTGCCTTTTTGACCAGATAGCCGAGCAAAACACTCTGATTCATAGACAAATTCAGCGAAAATTAAATAAGATGATTTGCTATAAAGGTTTTGCAGGTTTAGCGGTTTTAAAAGAATCCTTTTTAAAATATTCACCTGTATTTAAAAAGCTTTTCTTAAAAGAGATAATAAGATTGCTACATTATCCTGCCAATTATCAATATTATTTTTTGAATTATTTCAGCCATATCCAAAAACGATATCATATAAAAAAAGGTTTTTTGCACATCCGATCTGCAGGTAAATATCTCTGGTTTCTGGATTGCAGAAAAAAAATGATTCCTCTAATAAATTTGGAAATTACTCGTGTTCCTTATCAGACAAAAATACAAAATTATCAAATATTGGTTCAAAAAAATAATGGAGTTGACAAATTTACTCGAATTGTTTTAAAATACCACAATGATTTCTTTCCAATCCGGATAAGAACTATCCAGCAACAGGATAAAATCAAAATAGCAAATAAAGAAAAACTGGTTGTTAAAGTGCTGAAAAAAGCAGGTTTTCCTCAAGAACTGGTTAAGCAAGCTTTAATCATAGAGAATCAAAAAGGGAAAATCCTTGCATTTACCCTCTGTCATTATCATCGTGTGTGTCCGGATTATTATTTATCAAATAATGAAGCTGGAGTTGAAATTAAACTAAACAGCTGATTTTTCTGACATTGATTCCTAATATTAAACATTTGTCAGAGATTATATCTTAATTTTTTTTCAAAGTATGAGCGATTATAATCTATATAATAAAATTATTAAGGAATGAGATGACTATCAATAATTTAAAGCTTGATGAATTGTTAAAATCAGAAAATATTGACCAATCAATAAAAGTTAGAATCCATCCCGGCTTGTATCTGGGAATTTTATTACTACTTGGTTTTTATGTATTTAAAATCACTGATTTTTTTATACAAATAGAAAGTACAAATAAAATGCTTTTTACTTTAGGAGAGCTGGTCGTTTTTAGTTGTGGTTTTATCTTAACTTATGTTTTTGTCTTAGACCTGGTAAATACTGAACTGGTTATGACTAGTAAAAGGATTATATATAAAAATGGGATATTAAGAAAGATAATTAGTATTCCCTATGGAAAAATTCAGGACATCTATTTAAAGCCCAAGAATCTTTTTATAATGGGGAAGTTTTTTGATGTATTCATTATTTGTATGGAAAACTCAGATTTTATTAATTCCTATCAATTTCATTTGGATAAACTCAGTAAAATGGATCTATTCGCTTTAGAAGCAAAAATTACCAAAATCAATGAGCATTTTAAACAAGATGTTGGCGGAAAAGTTGAAAATATCAAAATTGAATCCAATAAATATATTGTAATTGACTGTGTCGCTATTGTTTTTCTTGTTATCAGTCTCATTTTATTGATTTTTTAATAAATAAGGATAAATTGTGTTAACTAATGTAATATTTGCATCATCTAATGATCATAAAACTCAGGAACTAAAGCAAATTTTCAAAGGATACCTGACTCTGGATAATTTAAAATCCAAAGGATTTAATCAGGAAATAATCGAGGATGGTTCCAGTTTTATTGAAAATTCTTTAATAAAGTGTCGAACAGTTTTTGAAAAATATCAACAACCTGTATTAGCAGATGATTCTGGTTTATGTGTTACCGCTTTAAAGGGGCGACCTGGAATTCATTCAGCCCGTTATGGGGGGGCAGGATTAACCGATCAACAACGGTATGAACAATTATTAGAGGAATTAAAAAAAGTGAAAAACAAGGATTATTCTGCTTCTTTTGTTTGTGCCTTGGTTTTATATTTTAATCCTAACCGTTTTTATATTATTCAGGAAGAAGTATGCGGTGAAATCATCTTTCAGCCAAAAGGTGAACAGGGGTTTGGTTATGATCCTGTATTTTATTTAAAGCAATTTGCTAAAACAGCTGCTCAACTTACTGCTGAAGAAAAAAACCGGATCTCTCACCGAGGCAAAGCTGCTCAAAAGATGCTGCAATTAATAAAGGATCTGTAAGTAAAGAATATATATGTACTTATTTATTAATTCAGATAATAATACAAGACAAATCATTCAACTCTTTATCCAATAAATTCAAATAATTTTTGTTTATTTCCTTCATTTTTATGCTAATAGTCAGACCAATTACAGAACTCCCATTTATACTGGCCTTTTCTATGAATGGTTTTTTTTAAAGAAATGGTAGAAAACTCTTGAAATAATATTCATTTTAGGGTATATTGTGTATAGTGAATATTCACTATAGGATATTTATTAAAAAAATACAAAGGAGTAGTCAATATGGCCAATACTGAAAACCTAAATATTGAAAAAGGTGATGTTGCTGTAAAAGGCAAAAAAAACAAAATGAAGAAAGAGAAAGTTGAAAAAACCTATGTTGAAATTAAACCCACTATTGATTTAAAAGAAAACGATAAAAAGTTCATGGTTGTAGTTGAGGTACCTGGATTAAAAAGAAAAAACGTCAAAGTTCAACTGAATACAAACACCTTAACGATTGAGGGTAAAAAGAAACAGAAATCACTAAAAAAAGGTCAGGATAACATTACTGAATGTGTTTATGGTATTTTTAAAAGATCCATCACTTTACCTGATACTGTCAGTACAAAAAAAGTAGTCGGTAAAGTAAAAAATGGAATTTTTGTAGTAGCAATGGATAAAAAAGATTATCAAAAACCTGTTAAAGTAGGTGTTAAATAAATCTATTGCCACTTATTTTAAAGCAATTTAGCAGACCACGAAATTTATGGACATCAGCTATTGGTAAAAATAAATCAGTTTGATTGATTATGAACTTCGTGGTTTTCTTTTGATCTTACCCTTGTCTTTCGGGCTGAAAATGTTATAATACCTATTCGGAGGTAAAATGCCCGATCCTGCTAATCCCTTAATCGTTCAGAGTGATTCTTCTTTATTGCTAGAAGTCTATAATCCCCGATTTGAAGAAGCCAGAAATCAACTAACTAAATTTGCTGAATTGATTAAATCACCAGAACATATTCACACTTATCAAATTAGTGCCCTTTCTATCTGGAATGCAGCTTCCAGTGGGATTGATTTGGATTTTATAACGAAATTTTTTAATGAATACTCAAAATTTGATATCCCAACCAATGTAATAGAAGAAATAAAAATCATTTATAGCCGATTTGGTAAAGTTATTTTAGAGAAATATGAAAATGATCCTAGAAAATTTTTGTTAATTATAAAAAGTCCTCAGTTAGAAACAGAAATTCTTTCTATTGAAAAATTAAAAAAATATCTCATTAAGAAAATTGATACCCAGCAATATTTGATTCATCAACTGGATAGAGGGTCTTTAAAGGTTGCTTTTTTTAATTATAACATCCCCATATATGATTTAGCAGGTTATTCGGAAGGAAAGCCTCTGGATATTGAACTAAAAAAAGTAACCAGTGAGAACAAAGAATTCCAAATCAGAGAGTATCAAAAAATGGCTGTAGATGCCTTTTATCAAGCTGGTAGTATTAGAGGAGGGCATGGTACCATTGTTTTGCCTTGTGGTGCAGGTAAAACCATTGTAGGAATTGATATCATGTCAAAAATAAAAGCTTGTACATTGATTTTAGCGACCAGCGTAGCTTCTGTTCATCAATGGATAAGAGAAATATTGGATAAAACAAATTTAACTGCCGATGATGTGGGTGAGTATACAGGTGACAAAAAAGAGATAAAAAAAGTAACCGTTACGACCTATCAAATTTTGATATATCGTAAATCTAAAGGAGATGATTTTAAGCATTTTAATATTTTTCAAATTGAGGACTGGGGATTAATTATTTATGATGAAGTCCATTTATTACCAGCTCCTGTTTTTAAAATAACCTCTGAAATACAAAGTAAGAGAAGGTTAGGGTTAACCGCTACTTTAGTGAGAGAAGATGGTTTAGAAAAAGATGTTTTTTGTTTAATTGGCCCCAAAAAATACGATACCCCCTGGAAAGTATTGGAAAAACAAGGGTGGATTGCTACAGCATCTTGCTATGAAATAAAGCTACCGCTAACAGAAGATTTATTAATTGATTACCTCACCGCAGACCAAAGATCAAAATTTAATATTGCAGCAAAAAATCCTTTAAAAATGGAAGTAGTAAAAGATATTATTTTGAAACACAAAAATCAGCAAATTCTTATTATTGGTCATTTTATAGATCAATTAGAAGAAGTAGCAGCTTTAATTGATGTCCCCTTAATTACCGGA
>JAKSBL010000157.1 GCA_022361115.1 Spirochaetota bacterium
GGAGAGAGAGGGATTCGAACCCCCGGTACGTCGCCGCACAACGGTTTTCAAGACCGCCTCTTTCGACCACTCAGACATCTCTCCAGCTTTTTATCTGGCATAATATATACATAAAATTAAAAAAAGTCAAGTAAAAATTTGTCCCTGTGTTACCTACAAGAGCTTTTAATAATTCAACGTAAAAACGTTTACTTATTGATCCCAAAGAAGAAAAAAATGCTTTAAACAAAAGATCTTAAGATAATTCTGTCCAGGTATTATATTTCACCTTGGTCATATCAAAGTTCGTTTTTGGCGATTTCTCTTCTGCCGGATATCCAATTGAGATAAGAGCTGCCGGCAAGATATGATCAGGGATATTAAAAATCTTCTTAATACCAGCCATTCTCTCTTCTCTGGGATAAACCCCCAACCAGACAGCCCCCAGTTTTTTTGCTGTGACTGCCAGTAATATATTCTCTGTTGCTGCAGCACAATCTAAAGATAAATATCCTGGGTTAGCCTGGCGTTTTAAATCACCACACACTAGTATTGCCAAGGGAGCATGTTTTAGCATGGCAGCATAGGGATGAACTGTGGTAATTTCATCTAATTTTTCTCGATCAGTAATGACAATAAAGTGACAGGGTTGAAAATTGTTTGCAGTTGGTGCACTTAAACCACACTTAATAAAATACTCAATAATATCCTTTGAAACAGGTTGATCTGTATACTTTCTAATACTTCTTCTGTTAAAAATAACATCCATATTTTGCCCTTTTTTATTGTATTTTAACTTAATTCAGGACAGTTATCAAACACTTAAAAAAAGTTATTTTTTTTGTTTTATGGTGTTTATATGGAAAAAAAGAATTAAAAATAACAAAAAAACCCTAAAGAATTGCAGATTTTGATAATTTGATTGACTGACACTTTATATACATATATAATGGAAAATACCAAGAAAAAGCACATATCTAAGGAAAGCTTATGAAATTAAATGAAATCTTAGCTGACCCTAAACCTCCAACTAAAGAGCAACTCAAACTCTCATATAAAGATTTTGTCCGCTTTTACTGGAAATATCGTGGCTTAGTGAAAGAAAAAGAAAGAAATGCTGCCTTTTGGGAATCAACTAACGAAAACCTCAAAGAAGCTTATAATAAACTGGATGAACAAGAACGGCTTATCGAACGGGCTTATCAAATCAACAAACGGTATTTAGACAATATTCAGGAAGGTTTATTACTGGTTGATAAAAACTTGTTTATTCTTGGTGAATATTCTCATTTTTTAGAAAAAATCTTTCATAGTAATCAAATAGCTGGAAAAAATATCCTGGATTTTGTTTATCCGGATCAATTTTTATCTGCAAATGAACGAGCAGAACTCAAAGAATTTATTGAAATGTTATTTCATAATCTTGCTGCTGATATGGAAATGCTGGAAGATGTTAACCCTTTAAAAAACAAATCAATATTGGTTCATGTTGATCACAAAACCAATATTGACAAAGTTATTAATGCTCAATTTTTTAGAATATTTAATAAAGATCATGTTGAAAACATCATGATTATTATTCAGGACAAGACCAACCTGGTCAAGATGCAAAAAATGGTTGAACAGGAAAAAATGAAGCATGAATCTGAAATAGAATCGATATCTGCCATACTAAAAGCCGGCCCGAATGCCTTTTTAGATTTTTGTGAAGAAACTAAGGATTTATTAAATAATTTTTATTCCAAACTCGAAGACCTTGCCAATCCAAAGGTCATTAGTTATGTATTCCGTGAAATGCATTCTATTAAGGGTTCTGCTAAATATTTTCATCTGGTTCATTTGGCCTCCATTGCCCATGAAGCAGAAAATATTTTATCAAACTTAAAAGCACAGCCACAAGATATTCAACCAGCTTCAATTGAAGAAATCCGAGCTCATTTAGATGATATTATGGAACAGATTATCCATATTGAAGAAATGAACCAAAAAATTATTGATTTCTCACAGCAGTTATCGTCAAAAAAATCAACTAGTGAAAAAGCAACTTTAGAAAATTATCTTAAACAATTACAGGAAATGATCATTTCTATAGCCAATGATCTAGATAAAAAGGTAAAAATTAAAATCAATAATACCCTGACCCATTTTCCCTTTTTAAAACAATTGAAAAACCCCATGATTCACCTGATCCGAAATTGTCTGGATCATGGAATAGAACCTGAATTAGAAAGGATAAGCCTGAATAAAAAGGTTGAAGGATTGATAAAACTAGATTTTCATATTAAAGATGGTAACTATTATATTGAGATAACTGATGATGGTTCTGGTATTAACTATGACAAAATTAAGAAAAAAGCTATTGAACGCCAATTAATACAATCTGAAGAGGACATCACACAGGGACAGCTTTTATCTTTAATATTTCGTTCTGATTTTAGTTCAAAAGATAATGTCTCTTTAGTATCCGGTAGAGGGATGGGACTTGATATTGTAAAAGAAGCTATCGAAAAATTAGGCGGTAAGATTGCTATTAAAACAAAAAAAGACCGGGGGACAAAAATTCAAATAATTATACCAGAAAAGCGAAAAAAAAGATTATAATAGAAAAAACTTTAAAAACTACAAGGATGATGAATGAGATTTGAGACTAGCTACCAGAAGTTTATAGAAATATGCCAGGATATGTTAAATAATAAGGATAGTGAAGCAAAAAAAGCAATCAATCAGTTTATTTTAGAACATGTAGATGTTCATACTACAAATGAAAAATTGTTCTCTCATATACTGGCCACTTCTTTACTAAAAAGGGTGGATCGGCAATTATTAGAAACGAAAAATATCTATTTACAGCAATTTGATATCCCACAAATTGTATTATTTTACAAAATGGCTGAAGCATATCCTCAGGTCAATATGAGTCATCACATTGCCAATCAATATTTGGAAAGTAAATTAGTTCATTTAAAAAAAGCTGCAATTTTTGATATTGGTATTGGTAAAGGAAAACAAATAGGGGATTTATTAAAAACTGCAATTGAGAAAAAATATCCTCTGGAAGAAGTCAATGTCATAGGCCTGGATCCAGATATTAACAATATAAATGATTCTGCCAAGGTTTTTGAAGAATTAGCTAAAGAAGCTGACTTTACAATTCGTTTTCATCCTTACACAGATTTCTTGGAAAATTTTACTGAAAAAGATTTCAACAAAATTAAAGAACTCGGTAATGGTGCATTGTTCATTAATTCTGCCTTTTCTATGCATCATATAGCACACCCCTTGCATGATACGGAAAAAAGGACAGAGATCTTCAAGAAATTAGCTCAACTAAAACCACTTCTTTTTACTTTAGCAGAACCGAATTCTGATCATGATGTAGAAAAAATTTCAAAACGCCTGCACAATTGCTGGCAACATTTTAGTATTGTATTTGATTTAATTGATGAAGCCAATATTGAACCAGTTCATAAATTTATGATTAAAGAA
>JAKSBL010000117.1 GCA_022361115.1 Spirochaetota bacterium
CCATTGTTTTCCATTGTTTGGCAAGTGTAAGGTATGTATTCATAAGAACCAACAATTAGCTTTTCTGAAGTATAACTGGAAAGAGAAATCATTAATATTACAACAATGAGGAAGAATTGATACTTTTTCATTTTTACCTCTGATAGAATTCTTGGTATTTTAACACATTTTATTTTGCCTGTAAATTATTCCATTGAAAATAAAGAAATCCCTTAATTTAATGATAATAGCAAAAAAAAATAGTGTAATCTATCTGAATATATATTAGAATAATAGTATAGATATTGCAATTTATTGAATACAGGATTAGAGATTTTTTCAAATTACAGGATTTTATTTTTGTAAAAGGAGATTGTGATTAGTTTGAAAAATATTTATATATTTTTATGTTTATTTCTTATTCCCATTTTTTTAAATGCAGATAAAAATCAATTAATAGTGGTTTTTGAAGAATGGCCGCCCTATCAATATACAGAAAATAATCAGGTAATTGGAACAGACACTGAAATTTTACAGGAAGTTTTAAAACAAATGAATATAGAACCAGTGTTTTTGTCACTATCTTGGGCAAGGGCATTACTCTATGTGGAAACAGGAGAAGCAGATATCATTTTTTCACTTAGTTTAACCGAAAAAAGGCAAGACTTTTTATATTTTGTTAAAGAACCAATCAGTAGTGAAAAAACGGTTTTTTATTCCCATATATCTGAGAAATTTGTTATTCAAAGTTTAGCTGATATAAAGGGAAAGAGAGTAGATATACAAAAAGACCATCATTATCCAGAAGTTTTTAATCAGTATCATAATTATATACAAACTATATCAAATGATATTCCCAATCAACTCAGAAAATTACTAACCGGACGTTGTGATCTGATTATTGGTAATGAACTGGTAATAATTGCACAAGCACGAAAAATGAATATTTATAAACAATTAAAATTAGTGGATTATACAGTTGCTGAAGAACCTTTATATGTGGGATTTTCTAAAAAAGGCAGCATTCTTGCCAAAGAACAAGCAGAAACATTTTCATCTATATTAAAACAACTCAAGGAAGAAGGATTTGTTAAGAGAGTTATTGATAAATATAGAAAGTAAGACAAGCATTTACCACTTGCTGGTTTTAAAAGATAAAGAGATTAAGCCGGCTGTTAAATATCCAACCCAGGCTATTATTAATACAACTTGAAATCCACAAAATACTGCGATGACTGCTGCCAAAATCGTACTGATAACAGAAAAAAAACCATTAATACTGAGTGCCCATTTTGCACTTTCTGGCTGGACTGTTTTCAAATAGGATAGTGCTAAAGGAAAAGGTATTCCCATAAAAAATCCGGGTAGCATAATTAGCAGCAGGGAAAATGCGATTCGAAAAGAGATCGGCCATTTTAATGCCAAACTGATCATTTTATCTAAAAAAAGTATGTAAAAAGTAATGATAATTCCAATTATTATTGTAACAAATAAAATCCCCTTTGCTTGTGAAAATAGTTTTTCCGACCAATAACTACCTAACCCAGAGGAAATAAGCAAACTACCTAATATAATAGAAAATGAATAAACAGGATAAGATAACAAGTAGACAAATTTCTGAATCAGAGGCATTTCTATCATAAAAAAACTAATCCCTAGTAAAGTAAAATATGCAAAAACATTAAACTTAAACGGGGTTTTTATATTTTGTTTTTTTTGATAAAAAAATAGGGGAAGTATAATGAAAACCACGCTTAGAATCAAAATAGGAAATAAAAAAATAATTAGAATCAGAAATCCCCATTCTGTAAAGGGTATTTTGCTAGTTCCATAGTTAAAAATTTCTCTCATAAGGTCCAGTTTAAAAAAATGATAAAAATAAGGGCGATTGGTTGTTGCAGTTCTAATATCGTAAGTATATTTATTAACAAATTGTTTCTGTTCTTGTGATAATAAAGTTTGTGCTGCTTGATAGTAATAAGGTTTTTTTAATTTAATATATTGATTAATTTCACTTTGCTGGATACCAGAATAATAAAAGGGATCAAATAGTCTGGTTTTACAAAAATTTATTGCGGTATTAATTTGGCTTTTTGATAAAGGCTTTTTAGAGATGATGATTGTTCCTGTTTGAATTGTTCGAAAAGCAAAAACATGTTGATCTGGTTGGGAATAGCCAATTTGTTTCATGGCCAGAAAGAGGATATTCATTATCTTTAGAATATCCCTCGGAGGTGTTGTCAACCAGCGATGAATCACTAAAACTCCTTGCTCATCCAGTAAGTTCAACATTGCCTGGAAAGATTGTTCTGTATAAAGAAAATTTTCCTGGAGGGCAGAAACCCCTGAGTATGCACTACTGACTGAATCCACTAAGGATAATTCGATTAAATTGTATTTCTTTTTGGTTTCCCGGATAAAGGATTGAATTGCTTGATGATAAAGCTGGATATTAGGGTGGTTGTAAAGTTTCTCTCGTCCGCTTTTTTCATATTGAATCAATACTTTGGAGATGTCAGCTAAATTTTCAACTGCATCAATTTTTTGAAACTGGTAGTATAAGCCTCTTAAAATACCCGAACCGCCACTTGCTCCTAAAATAAGACAATTACTCCTTTGTTCTTGGTGAATCATCTGGTATCCAAGAGAGACAGGTAGATAATCAAAGAAACTAAGTTTTGTTAAATCATTATCAAAGGGGATAATCCC
>JAKSBL010000351.1 GCA_022361115.1 Spirochaetota bacterium
ATAACGATATAATTTTTTTTTTTTTTTTTTATATATAAGAAAACCAACAAACCAGGTTGTATAGGTAAATTGTGAAATCAGAAATAAGTTTTTATGGTTAAAAAAATTATACAAAATAATATTTATGATGCCGGTCAGAACAATAATTGTACAAGGTATATATAATAAGGCTTTTTCTTTTGAGGTATGAAGGAAGTAAAGTTTTGCTAATAAGGTTGTCAGTACACAAATGATCATGATATAGACCATACGAATAATATTAAAATCTATAAGTTGAGAAATTTGTTGATAATATACCCCTCTCATGGCCATCATTATGCAAAATGTGAGAGATAATAAACAGATAAATAAGTAGACATGGTCCTTTTTTCGTTCAATATACATAACCAAATTGAACAAGAAAAAAGTTAGATAAATTCCAATAAATAAGACTGATAAATCTATAATCATAATTTTTTGTTTTTTTAGCCATTTAGATAATAATGTAATTTCTAGTATCTGTCAATTATATCGAGTAACAAATAAATAAACTTAAAGTTTCATTTTTTTGATCAATATTACATCAAATAGAGGGAATTTTATAGGGATTTCCCTAATTTAATGTATTGAAAAGAAATATTATAAATATACTAAATACTAAATAATCCATATTATTTAAAATAATAAAATTAATTTTTTTGCTTTGTTAAAAATTAATTAATCATCATCATCGATAAAGTTGGAGGAGGTCAAAATGATAGATATTGGAAAAATTAAAAAAATAGTTGCCATTGCAACTGAAGAGCCGATTTTTGCTAATGAATTAAAGAACAATCCTGAAGAAATTTTAAACAAATACGGATTTGAGTTAACAGATGAAGAATTAAAGTTATTTGAAAATACTGAGTTAATAAAAGAAATCCTCAATCCTTCATATCATTAGGAAACCTTTTTTCATTTATTGCCTATAAATAATCTTAATAGTCTAACAGAAGTATTTAGACAATTAGAACAAAATATATTGTTAAAATACTAATCTATTATGCAAAAAATTAAACCATATTGCAAAATTGTAGTTTGATAATTACTAAATGCCAATTTTACAATCTATACCAATTCCTCTTCAACCTGACAAACGGGGACGCAAATAATCATTTTTGTCCCCTGAGGTACATTATCCCTGCAGAAAATTGTCCCTTTCCGTGATTCCACCAGCGATTTGACAATCGAGAGGCCGATCCCGGAGTGAATTTCATCCTGCTTTTTTATTGGCCGTTTGCTGTAGAAGCGGTTGAAGACCTTTTTTCTCTCCTCATCTGAGATACCACTGCCGTTGTCGGCAATGATGATTTCCGCTTCATTTCCTGTTTGATTGATGGATAGGAAGATGGAATTTTTTGCCGGGGAAAAATCAACGGCATTATCCAGCAGGTTTTTAAGTATTCTGGCCCATTCATCTTCTGAAAAAGGGACTTTAAAAGTTGGTTTTCCATCCGAAAGGATCTTGAGACCGTGTTCCTGGTACAATTGGACAATATCTTCGGCGACTTCCAGGGGATTGCAGCAGCCAGTCGGCCTGCTTTTATTTTCCAGAAAGTTGAGTTCCCTGATTTCAAAAAGCAGCCGTTCGATCCTGCCGGTTTCCGTGTTGATAATCCGTAGCAGTTCCCGGTCATTTGTGCTGAAATTTTGCTGTGGCGTTTTCTTATTGAGAAGTTCAGCGCTATTGCGGATGGCTGTCAGCGGGTTTTTTAATTCGTGTAGAATGTCAGCGGTAAAAGTCGTAATTGTTTCTGTCTTTTTCTGCAATTTGTATGTTGTTAGATGTAAGGCTTGGGAGAGCAGGCCGATCTCATCGTTCCTGTTTTTAAGGGAAAATATTTCGGGGGAAATGGCAGATTCTGTATCCAGGTTTTGGGTTTCTTTTGTCAATTTCCTTAAAGGCCGGATAAAAACTTGAATATAGACAAAACTGATGATCAAAACAAATAGTGCAGATATTAGGAAGATCAAGAGCAGCAATAATTTTGCCTCCCGGTGGTTTTGCATAATGTCGGATTTATCGACAATGATGATAGAGGTACCGGTCCTTTTATTATCCTCATACAGTGGGAAGATGGAATAAATAAAGCGGTAGTTGATGACACCGGATTTTCTTTTTTCAAGGATTTTATACTTTGCAAATCGGTGAACGATTTCTTCCTTTGTAAGATTGGGCTGGGACAATTCTACCGGAAACCATTGGAGGATTTTACTGATTGTTCCCTTTACAGCATGGTATTCCCAGACTGAATTGTCCTGCCAGCCGGAGTCCAAAATCAGTTCCCAATCGGGGCCTATGATGATGTTCCTTTGATAGGGACCCAAAACCAGCCAGCCCTCAAAATGATGTTGTGTGAATATATTGATGTCCTGTCTGGAAATCCAGCGGTTGAGTTCGGCAATACTCATTTGTCTTTGATAAAGGGCTTGATAATTACCCTTTTGGATATAATAATAACTGCTGACGGGAATCACAATCAGCAGTAAATTCAATACAAAAATCCAGATGATTTTACTATGCCAAATTTTTATACTATTCATGATTTTATTTTCCTTTATAACGGTATCCCAAACCGTAAACTGCTTCCAGCTTATTGAATTCGGGGAGGACCAGCTGGA
>JAKSBL010000447.1 GCA_022361115.1 Spirochaetota bacterium
AAATCTTTAATCCAAAAAAATAATCAATTATTTTATTACCGCATTTACAAAAAAGTATTAACTTAAAAAAAACAGAAGGAGAAAAGTGTGAAAGATAGAAAATATTTGTTTACTTCTGAATCAGTAAGTGAAGGGCATCCGGATAAAGTTGCAGATCAAGTGAGTGATGCTATATTAGATGCCTGCTTAACAGATGACCCAAAGTCAAGAGTTGCCTGTGAAACTTTTACTACAACCGGTATGGTTTTAGTAGGTGGAGAAATCACTACCTCAACATATGTTGATGTACAGGAAGTTGTTCGTGGAATTGTAAAAAAAATAGGCTATGATCGTGCTGAATATGGTTTAGATTATGAATCTATGTCTGTTATTAATACAATTCACTCTCAATCTCCAGATATATCACAGGGTGTAACCGAAGGTGATGGCCTTTTTAAAGAACAAGGTGCTGGTGATCAAGGTATGATGTTTGGCTTTGCCTGCAAGGAAACAAAAGAGTTAATGCCTGCTCCAATTATTTATTCTCACCAAATCTTAATGAAGGCAGCTGAAATCAGAAAAAATGGAGAATTAACCTGGTTACGGCCAGATTCAAAAAGCCAGGTAACCATTGAATATGAAGGTTATCAACCAAAAAGAATTGATACTGTTGTTGTTTCTCATCAACATGATGAGAATGTTGGTTATGAAGAATTAAAAGAAGAAATCATCAAAAAGATTGTTAAACCTGTTCTAGAACCAACTGGTTTAATGGACTCATCTACCCGCTTTTTTATCAACCCAACCGGACGTTTTGTAATTGGCGGACCACATGGTGACTCTGGTTTAACAGGTAGAAAGATAATTGTTGATACCTATGGTGGTATGGGTAGACATGGCGGAGGAGCTTTTAGCGGAAAAGACCCTTCTAAGGTTGACCGATCAGCAGCTTACATGGCACGATATGTTGCAAAAAACATTGTCGCAGCTGACTTATGTGACCGTTGTGAAGTTGAATTAGCCTATGCGATCGGAGTTCCTTTTCCTGTTTCAGTCATGGTAGATACCTTTGATACAGAAAAAGTTGCAGCTAAAAAAATTGAAGAAGCAGTAAAAAAAGTATTTGATTTAACCCCTTCTGGAATCGTCAAAACTTTAGATTTACTTAAACCAATTTACCGAAAGACTGCTGCATATGGCCATTTTGGTAGAGATAATTTTACCTGGGAAAAAACCGATAAAGTCGAAGCTTTAAAAGATGAAGTAAAATAATTAACATTGATTTTTGGTTTCATAAAACTGCTATTTATTGAAATAGCAGTTTTTTTTTCTGTTGAATGATAATGTGATTTAGTAATTGAAAAAAAAGATAAAAAAGTTATAATTGTTTCTGGAGTTTACCTGAGTCTCAATTTCGTTTTACCATATCTTAAATGATGAATATGAATAATAAAGGATAAGCCAATGCCTCAAAAAGCAGCAAATAAAAAAATCAATAATTATACAATTACCGGAATCATTGGTAAAGGCGGAATGGGACAAGTTTTTTTAGCAAAGCATCCTACTTTGAAAAGAAAAATCATTCTCAAACAATTAAAACTCAAAGATAAAGAAAGTAAAGAACGTTTTTTATTAGAAGCAAAAGTCATGCTTGATTTTCGGCATGAAAATATTGTACAGGTTTATGATCATTTTAAAGAAGGGGTTTCAACCTATATTGCAATGGAGTTTGTTGATGGCAAAGCCCTGAATACCTTGATCGAAGAAATTGAAATGCTCCCTGTACCTTTGGCATTATTTATCCTTTATCAAGCAGCTTTAGGTTTATTTCATGCTCATCAAAAAAAAGTTATTCATCGGGATATTAAACCCCATAATATATTGATCTCAAAAGATGGTGATGTAAAAATCACTGACTTTGGTATTGCTTACCGTTCTACTGGTGATAATGATCAGCAATTAACCGCACCAGGAACCGTTATCGGAACTCCTGCATATATGGGGCCTGAGCAATTTAGTACATCAAGGGATGTAACTATCCGTACTGATATTTATTCCCTGGGTATTGTTTTTTATGAAATGATAACTGGCGTTCGGCCATACAAGAATGAATTTTCCAGTGATGTCATTGATGCAATTGCTAAAGGAAAATATATTCCTGCGACTAAATATGTTAAGAATATCCCTCCTATTGCTCGTAAGATATTGAAAAAAACTTTTAATCCTAATCCCAATGCTCGATATAAATCTCTAGTCCCTTTAATAAAATTGCTTCGTGCTTATTTTAAAAATATGAACCATTATGAATTGAAGAACTCAATCAAGCGTTTATTAAACAATGAACAGGACTTTGCTAAATATCCGGTCTTTAAACACTTAAAAGAAACTCAAACAAAGGCAAAAAGAAGATTTTATCTTACAGTAGTTTTTTTATTTATCTCAATTGGTAGTTTTCTATTTATCTACACCAACCGGTACTATGAATGGATTGGGGCTAGTAAGTATGGCAAAGTGAAAATTCAATTTAAAAAAGCAAATCTTAACAAAGATAATATTTTCATAGGTATAGATGGTGTCTATGAGAAAGCCAAATTGGGAAAACAGAAGGTTATAAAAAAACTTACCATTGAAGAGTATGAAAATGAAATTATAAGTCAAGTAAATAATAATGATCGGATATTTTTAAATAGCTTATATAAAAAGAAAAAACCAAATGAAGAGAGTGAACCTGCATATATTTTATCAAAAAACTTATCAAGTGATGAAAAAAATAGAGTCATGAAATTACTGGATAGTACTATTTTTAATACTTATACAAAAGAGCTGTATATTCCAGTTGGGGAGCATGAGTTTAGTGTAATGGCTGGCTCTTATAAAAACATTCGTCGAGAAATCATATTACCCAGAACCATGCAGAGAAGCAATGCAAAATACCAAACAGGCCAAACGGTTTATATACCAATTGGTCCAATTGGTGAAAAAGATGTTATTGTGTATTTTCGTTTCTGGAATTCATTAAATCCCAATAAATTGCTTTTTATTTTTGAGAATTATGATAAAGATAATGGTTTGCTCCAGGATTTATTAAAAGAAGAGAATGAATTATATATCAAACTGAAAAACAATAATTATATCACTTTAAAAAGATATTTAAGGGGATTTCTAAAAAATACAAAATATGCCCCATTTTATACTAACCATACTTATCATTTTATGGTAAAAAACTTTGACTTAAATGGAGTAAATTATGATGAAAAGCGTTTTTCTGTCAATTTTGGTTTAGACGACAGAACAGTTGTAGTTCATGTGCCATTAATTCCAACACCTGGTACTTTATTACTAACTAGTAATCAGAAAAGCCTTCCCTTAATCCTTAATAACAAAAAATCTGGATATATTTATACAAAAGGGGATTATCAATATAAGCAATATACCAAAGGAGAAACTGAAAAAATTGGTGATAAACTCTATCAATTTAAGTATCAAATACCTCCTGGTATTTACCAAATTAAATTTGATAAAGATGATAAACCCCAAAGAATAACCATAGAAAGTAGAAAAACAGTTAAACTGAAAATTGAAAAGAAAAATGGAAAATACATATTTTAAACACTTATCTAATAAACTCGAATTTGAGCTGATACTCAATAAAATCAGCCAGTATGCAAATAGTATTAAAACAAAGGAAAATATTGCAAGTATTCAACCAGATTCAAATATTGATAAAATACGGCATTATCACCATTTAAACAGCCTATTAAATAAATTTATAGCTGAAAAACAGGCAATCCCTTTGGAGAATTTTTTCAACTTTACTAATACATTGCATAGTATATTAAAAAACAAAATTGTTGGATCAGAAATATTATACCGTTTTGCCCATGCTGTTTCCATATATTTTAGAATCAGAAAGGCAATTCTTCAATCAGAAGAAGAGGATCTCCTTAAATTATTCACTATTGATAAAATTACCAGCCCTTTTTATGCTGAAATATTAAAGCACTTTCGGCCTGATGGTTATATAGAAAATAGTGCATCAGTTCAATTGAAAAATATAAGAAACAAAATTGGTGAATTAACCTCACGGATAAAAAAAGAAACAGACCAGTTTTTTCAAAAAGCAAAACAAGCAGGCATTACAGCAGATGATATTGTCTCAGTCCGTAATGACTTTCTGTGTATTGCCATAAAAGTGAATTATAAAAACAGACTCAATGGTGTTGTCATTGACAGTTCTCAAACTGGGCAGACGGTTTTTATGATTCCCCAGAGTGTATTAAAGATAAAAAATGATCTGGCAATAGAGCGTGATAAAGAACAGGAAGAGATCCAAAAGATCATTGTACAATATTGTGAAATGATCAAAGAAAATAATCAGCATCTATTTATCATTGATACTGAATTAATTTATTTTGATCAATTACATGCTATTTGTTGTTATAGTCATCATCATGACTATCAGTCTCCAAAAATCATTAATCAACATTTTTTAGAAATCATTGAAGGAAAACATCCACAAATAGAAAAAAATGTAGTCCCTTTAAATGTAAAAATCGGAGAAGATAAACGAATATTGATCATCACAGGACCAAATACTGGTGGAAAAACAGTTGTCTTAAAAACAGTTGGGCTTTTTTCTTTAATGGTCCAATCCGGCATTCCTATTCCCGCTTCTTCATCATCAACCTTTTGTATTTTTGACCATATTTTTATCGATGTTGGAGATGAACAATCAATAGAACAATCATTATCTACTTTTTCAGCACATATCAAACATTTAAAACAAATTATTGAAGGGGCAACTGAAAATTCATTAGTTTTACTTGATGAGTTAGGTAGTGGAACAGATCCAGTTGAAGGCTCAGCCTTAGCAATAGGGATTATCAATTTTTTAAAAAGTAAAAAATTAATTTCTATTATTACCACCCATTCCACAGTTTTAAAAAATTTTGCAGCAGAAGAAACAGGAATTGCTAATGCTTCCATGGAATTTAACCAGGAAGAACTCGCCCCCACCTATAAGCTTTTAATGGGAATTCCAGGTAGCAGTAAAGCATTAGAAATCTCCCAAAGGTTGGGGTTACCAAATTTTATCCTGGAAAATGCCCGTCAAAATCTTGATCAGGGATATGTAAATACAGAGAAGCTTTTACAACATCTGGAAGAAGAAAAGAAAAACTACGATCAAAAAATTTATGATATTGCTAAACTGGAAGAACAGTTAAAACAAAAAGAAAAGCAACTTGCAGAACAATTAATTGAGATCCATAATAAAGAAAAACAACTAAAAAAATTAATCAATCAACAGGAATATGATTTTTTAAAAGAAAAAAGGAAAGAATTTGAAACAATCATTAAAGAAATAAGAACCAGGGAAGCATCAAAAGAAACGATAAAACAGGGAAAAGAATTCTTCACTGAACTAGAACATAAAATAAGTGAGGATCAAAATCAAAACAACCAGAATGAACAATTAGAGAATATTAAAAAATTAGAACCTGGCGATGAAGTTTTAATGATTTCCAAGCAACTAAAGGGGACAGTATTAGAAAAGGCAAATAAAAACAATGAATACCTTATTCAATTTGGTATTATGAAACTGAACTGTCGCATCAATGATCTAAAAAAAATAAAGTCCCCCCAAAAAAGTGCTCCAATTCCAATTTCTCATAAAATCGAATTATCTTCCAAAAAAAGCATGCAGTTGGATTTAAGAGGAGTCCGTTTTGATGATGCTCAACTCAAACTAGATCAGTTCATTCAACAGGCAATTATCAATCATATTTCACAGGTAAAAATTATTCATGGTATGGGTACAGGGGCAATCAGAAAATTGGTTCAGGATTTTATCAAATCTTCTCCTTTTATAACTGATGCACAATATGAAAAAATAGGTGAATATCAAACGAACTACGGAGTAACTATTCTTTCTTTGAAAAACTAAGCAGGTATTTTTTCACTTAGGCTGCAGGAAACAAAAACCACCTGTATAATAAGGTGGTTTTTAAATTACTAAAATACTCTCTAAAAAATGCCGGCGGTCGGACTCGAACCGACACGGGGTTGCCCCCACCAGATTTTGAGTCTAGCACGTCTACCAATTCCATCACGCCGGCAGTTATTATTTTTTATCTCTGTAAATTAACAAAACTTTAACATCCTGTCAATTAAAAGTTATCATTTTTAAAATACAAATTTGGGAGATTTTAATTAAAAATCTTTTGGATTATTTTTTCTTTTTAATACTAAACCTTGTCCCTTTAATTAATTGGAGATAACAGTTTTTGGCTGGATTATAAATCGTAGAAAACAGCCGAGAAGCATTATTCAAATAAATAATCTTAAATTTTCCAATTAATGCAGAACTTAAGGGAGAAATTTTTCCACTTAACAGGTAGTGAATGGTTTTTGCTTTATCAAAAATCATATAACAATCAATCTTTGTTTCCTCAGGAAGTTTTTTAACAATTTGATATTCTTCATTAATGATTACAAATCGTAAGTATTTGATGTCCTGAACTACTAGTTTTAAAACCAGGGGGAAATTGAGCTTTTTGTTATCTTGCACTCTTTTGAAAATGATTTCACTGGATTTTTCCAGTGTTTGATCTAAGAAATGGGCAAATCTCAATCTTTTTTTACTCATAATAATATCCTAATGAAAAATATTTTATTTTATTCCTCTAACTAATGCAACATAACAATTATCATATTGATTTTCCACAATCCTCATATCTGGAATTGTCGTTACTTCCCGAAAACCAATCACCTCTAAAGCTTTTACCCAATCCTGCCAGACCATAAATCCATGACAGGGACGTATGTCTTTATCTAATTTTACATTCCAATAGTCTTCTAATGTATTTAATAAAAATTCCTGCTGGATCATTTGATTACCACGAGCACGAACTGTTTCTGATAAAATTATGGAACCACCTGGTTTTAGAGTTTTATATATTTCACTTAGCGTAAATTTTAAATCATTCGCAACATGAGCTGCATTAACTCCCCAAATGACATGATAAGAAGATTCGCTATACCCCTGCTGACTAAATGACTGATTAAAATCTAGTTTTCTTGAATTAAAATGATCATTATGATTTAAAATAGAAAAGATACTTTTTTTAGTAGATCTTAACATTTTATTAGCTACATCAGTATAGGTATAGGAAAATTGATCTAATGCTTTATTTTCTAACAAC
>JAKSBL010000609.1 GCA_022361115.1 Spirochaetota bacterium
GCGTTTACAGGCATCACTACGTGGGCTTTAATTCCTCTAAGTTTCGCTGAAAGTGCAACTGCCTGGGCATGATTTCCAGAAGAATGAGTGGCCACTCCATGTTTTGCGAGAGAGTCATCTAAAGTCATAATCGCATTGCATGCTCCCCTGAATTTAAATGCTCCAATTCTCTGAAAATTTTCCCCTTTGATGTAACACTGTGCATTCACTTGATTGTTCAATGTACGTGAAGTCAATAATGGGGTATTATTAATCAAATCTTTTATTCGTCGATGTGCAGCTTTTATATCCCCTAAAGAAACCATAGTTCTCCTTCACATTTTATATATAAGAGAAATATATTAATTTTTATTATTTTATCATACTGTTATTTATTTATGAAAGAAATTGTTTAAAAACAAACAGAATATTATCCATCAAGTTCCTGTTGTGCCATTTCAAACCGAATCATTCTCAAAATCATTCTGCTACCCTCCTCACTTACTTCAATAAAGTTTACAGTGTCAACTTTAAAACAATACGACTCTATTAACTAAGTCACAATAAATTAATTCCAATGGAACTAAACCTTGTTTTTATGTTTTGCTAATATTATAATGAGCAATATCAATAAATATGAGAATGATTGTTTTTTATGATGAATACCACCCTCAAAGTTCCTGATTCGAATTGTTTGTATTCATTATCAACTGTGACCTTTATTACAGTATAAAACTGTAACTAGATTTTTTTCATTGTAATGTTATTATTTATATGTGGGTAAAAAGTATGGCAGATTTAAAGAAAAACAATACTAAACTATATGTGGAAGTCGCACAAAGGATTATTACACTCATTAATCAGGGAGTATTAAAAGAGAATGATAAAATTCCCTCTATTCGAAAAATGAGCCAGGAATTGGGAGTGAGTATTAATACTGTCAAAGAATCCTACATGTATCTGGAAAATCATTATTATATTCAATCCATCCCCCAATCCGGGTATTATGTTAAAAATTTAAACAACAAAGTAGCACCTGAAAAAGAGATTGATATCAAATCATTAGATCCAAAAGAAGTCAGTTTGTGTAAAATATATAGTATATTTCATGATCAGACAAATTGTGCCAGTGTAGAATTGGGTTTAGCCAATATGAGTAAAAAACTCATGCCAATAGACAAATTAAATCGTTATTATCAGGATGTATTAAGATATGATGATCGGGACTGTTATGATTACTGCTTACCCCCAGGTTATAAAGGTTTAAGGGAACAAATAGCCATACAGGCATTGAGTTCCGGACTTTCGATTAATCCAAACGAAATCATCATTACATCTGGTTGTATAGAAGCAGTTTTTTTAGCTTTAAGTGTGATTTGTGTACCAGGCGACACTATTGCTATTGAAAGTCCAATATTTTATAATTTTTTAAATCTTTGCGAACAATTACAATTAAAAGTGATTGAAATTCCTTCATCACTAAAGAGTGGATTAAGTCTGGAAACCCTAGAGTTTGTATTGGAAAATTATGATGTCAAAACCCTGATTTCTATTCCTAATTTTAATAATCCAAATGGTAGTTTGATGAGTGAAAAACAAAAAGAAAAACTGGTCAGATTATTAGAACAAAAACAAATCCCTTTAATTGAAGATGATATTTTTGCTGATCTTTATTATTCCGGTAACAGACCCAAACCTTGCAAAGTTTATGATCACTCAGGCAATGTTCTGCTCTGTTCCTCTTTTTCAAAAACTCTAACACCAGGAATACGTGTCGGCTGGGTTGTGCCGGGAAGATATTACCAAAAAATTGAAAATTATAAAGTTCTGTTAAATATTGGAACTCCATTGCTTCCTCAAAAAGTTATAACCAAGTTTTTACAGGAAGGAGGAATGGAAAGACATTTAAGAAAGATTCGTCAAGTCTTATGTGATCAAATGCATATTATGAGAACAATCATTTTAGATTCATTTCCGGATGGAACAAAAGTTTCTCTGCCGAATGGTGGTTTTGTTTTATGGGTAGAATTACCAGAAAACATTGATTCCTTAATGCTTTATGAGCAATTGATGGAAAAAAGTATTATCATAGCTCCAGGAGTATTATTTTCCATGTCAGGAAAATTTGGAAATTTTATCAGGCTCAATGCAGGTGTCTATAATGAAGAAATTAAAAAAGCAGTCATCCACATTGGAGAAACAGCAAAAAAAATGGGACAATAAAGCGTAGATTCTATTATTGAAGATTTACAGGTGAGGATTAGATTTTTTTGAAATGAAAAGGCTTAATGACTCTTTTTCGGTTATGAAATTCCTGGGATAATTGCTCCAAACTTTTTTGATCTGTCAAAGAAAGCAACCCTAAATAGCGATCATAAAATTCTACTGTGAGCAAACCAATCAGGTCATTCACTTTTAAGATGATTTGGTTACCACCGCAAACCTCAGCAATCTGAGTAAACTGGCCAGCAATTTTTTCATACTCCTCCTGGATTTCCTGATCATTACGATGATACTCCTGGTGTTCTCCATTCAGCAGAAAACCATCCAGAGTTTGAATTGGGTTGCCAGCTACCCGGTTTTTTAAATCACCTTTAAAAGAGTAAATAATCTGACTATAATCAATTTTTTCAACTTTGCATTGCTCTGCCATTCTTAATGCTGAAGAAAAATCAGATGGAATTCCGTCAGTCAAAAGGATAATTTTGTTATACCTGCCCTTTGCTTTCCTTTTTAAAACAGCTTTAAAAAAGGAAGAATAGCTGGTTTCTCCTCTAGGTAATTCCTTTCCTGTTAATGGAAAATCTACCACTCGACATTTATCAGAAAAAACATAAAGAGTAATAGAAGTATTTAAAAGAAACTCATTGATATATCGGTAAAGAAAATTTACTGCATTAACAGCATAATCATGTTTATTATAGTGATTCATACTGTATGAATAATCCACAACTAAATGGAGCTGCACCCTTTTGTCCAGAGGAATATGAAAACGGGAAAAAATCTGTCCAGTCAATAAATCAGATAATTTAATCTGCAAATCAATAAGATTAAAAAAGGAAGGAATCATTTGCTGATCAGTATAATGAATAGAAAAGGAATTATGCTGATCCAATTTCAAAAAAGTCGTATCCACAGGTTGGCTCTGATAAACCGGAATTTTTAAAGGTGCATACTTTTGCTTTTCAGCAATCATATCTTCACGAAATAAATTTAATTTATCCAGGATTTCCTGATTCTTTTGAAGCTGGGCAGATAAACTAACCGGATCTGTTACCTGCAAATCTGCTTCAACTATTAAAACCATCTTCTCATTTAGAAATTGATACTTAGTCGATAAATTATTCAACAATTCTTTAGTTAAAACCGGAAAACCTCTTAGCTCATAAGGCACATAGCCATTAATATGCACCCCCTTAGCAAAAATCAAGCCCGGTTTTAGTTCCTTCCAGAGCACCTTTTTAATCTGCTTAATCCCGGATAAAGAATACACCTGTAATCCTTATAAAATGATTGTATTAATATTTTATATAAATCCCCCATTAATTGTCAATTGATTTATCATTTAAAAAACTCTTTGGCTCAAGTCTGATGGGGGCTTTTAGGACAATTCTCAAGCAATAATTTAAAGAATGGACCAAGTCCCTGCCGGTGGAGGCACTTTCTTATTGCAATTTAAAATAAAATATAATTTACCCATAAATTGAATAATTCCGGAGTGGTTTGACTATGCTGGTATCTGAAATATTTAAGCCTGATAATATTAAAATAAGCCTGGAAAGTGATGATAAAGAAGAGTTATTTGAAGAAATAGTTAATTTCCTGGCAGATAGTGAAAATCTGGATAATCGTGATGAAATTCTGGAATCTCTCTGGGAACGTGAACGAAAAATGACCACAGGAATTGCTCCAAAAATTGCAATTCCTCATACCAAGTTAAAAGGAATTGATCAAACTCTTGGAGTGATGGGCATTTCTGAAGCGGGAATAGATTATGATTCCTTAGATGGTAATCCAGTTCATCTGGTTATGCTATTAATTGGTAATGAAGACAAGCCAGAAGCCCATCTTCAAGTTTTAAAAAAACTGGCAACTTTATTAAGTAATCCAGAATTTTATGAACGGATTACCAGTTGTTCCAATCCCAATGAAGTCTCAGAAACCATCATTGAATTTGAAGAAGAAATATAATCAGTAGGGAAAATAACATATGCAGGATTTTATTGAAAAAATTAAAGCTACAGAAAATGAAGCTTTTCAGATCATAGAAAAGGCAGAAGATGAAGCGCAGACAATTGTTGATGAAGCGCGAGTAAAAACAGTTAGTGAAATTGAAAAGAAAAAAAAAGAACTAAAAAGTAAGCTGGAAAAGCAATTTCAAAAGGAAGAACAAAACCTTTTAACAGAAAAAAATCAATTACTCAGTGAAAAAATTTCTGCCTTCCAAAATTCTTTTCCAGATTTAGAAAAATCCAGACAAAAGGCAACACATTTTTTACTGGATGAAGTCAAAAACTGGCTGGATTAAGCCTGATGAAACGAAAGTATGATTATCTGCAGGCTAAATTACACGGCATTCATTCAAAAAGTATTACTACTCAACGATTTCAAAACTTAAAAAAAATTACTTCTATTGAAAAATTGTATCAATCCATTTTTCCCGGAGAAATCATTACCGTCCCCCTGCAGCAATTGGTTCTAATCATTGAGAAAAAACTAAAAGAACAGGTCTGGCAAGATTTACAGATGATTGCAGATTATTTCCAGGGTACACATCCATTTATTAATGCGCTATTTTTGCGATATGAAATAGACAATCTAAAACTGATTTTAAATTGTTACTTCAATAAACTCTCAAAACTCAATAAAGAGTTGGAGCCCACCATTCTTCAATTACTGGACATAAAAAAGATAGAGTCATTTAATTTAGCAAACAAAGAATCTATTATTAAAATATTAGCTAATACTCCCTTTTCCTTTATTATTGATGAAATAGATGATATTAAAGAGTTATTTTTATTAGAAAACCGTATCGACCAGTTTTACTATGAACATTTGGTAGATTCTTTAAATTACTTTTCTCCATATGAAAAAAAAAGTCTATCTGCAATTATTATAGAAGAAATGAATTGGCAGAATATTATATGGGCTTTTCGCATCAAACAATACTATAAAGCACCATTCAATCGAATTCATAGTACTTTTTTAATCCAGCCAGGAGTTATTCCTATTAGTGCTTTAGAAAAAATCTTTGAACTGGAATTTATCCCTGAAGAAACCGAAGAATTATTAAAGAATTTTCCTAAAAAATATATTCCTATAATGACTTCTGCATTTGATCAGGAAGGTGAATTAGATGTCGTTCAACTGGAAGAAAAAATCATTGCCAGGTTAGATCATCTTTATTCCCATTATTTTTATAAAGAAAATTTTAATATTTTACCCATTATTTCTTTTATTTATTTGAAAAAAATGGAATATACTAATATAGTAAAGTTAATCGAATCAATCCGGTATCAGCGTGAATATCAAGAAATGACTTTTTAAATGGATCCGGTTTAAATAAAACATAAAGAGGTAAAATGTTTATTACCAGCCCAATGAATTATCTTAAACTCGTTGTCTTGGAAAAAGATATCCAGTATGCCCTGGATTTACTGGCCGATTATGGTTGGCTGGAAATAAAGCAAAATCCCCAAGCCGAAGCCACGAATCCAGTTGTACAGGAAAAAGCAGCTTTATTAGCTGAAATTGAAGATTACATTGCCAAGATCAATCAATTTCTTCAATTACCAAGTATTACTGAAAAAGGATCATTAACTTCAATTAATGACTTAAATGATTTTTTTGAGCACCTTTCACAGGAAATTAGTGGTAAAAATGAATTAA
>JAKSBL010000734.1 GCA_022361115.1 Spirochaetota bacterium
AATTTGTCAAACTCCAGGTGGAGCAAAAGAATATAAAAGCAGCAAGAAAAATGATCAGTCAATTTGGTGATACCAATCAGCCCAATAATGGTGAAATTGATATTCTGATGGCTTTAGTAAAGAAAGGTAAAAAATAAGTATTTATGATTTATAAAATTAAAAATTGTTTCATTTTTGTTTTGTTATTAGTAATATTGCCAACAGCTGTTTATTCACTAAAAATTAATATTGCAGACTTAAATATATATTCCAGTTCGATTGATGTTCATTTAACAGAACAGGAAAAAGATACCACAGCCTTGTTTCATAAAGCTATTCAAAAATTAGATTTTCAAGGGCTATTAAATATCAATAAAGTATCAGGGCTATTTATTGAAAGTACTATTAAATCCAGTTTAGAAGCATCTGAACTCTGTGATTTACTGCAAGTTGATTATTTACTTTATGGATTTGTAGAAAAAACCAGCCGCTATTACAATGTAGAAATTAGAATATTTAATAATATTAGCAAAGAAGACCAAAAAACTATTTTTGTTAAACAAGAATTAGGAAATTTTGATGCTGTACTTGCAGAAATGTCTTTAAAATTTAAAGATTATATTTACCAAATACTGGGTTTAACAGAAGTTCAGAAGCAAAGAGAAAGAGGTTTTGGTGGTATCAGTATTCATAGTGGTGTCGGATATTGGATACCTATGACTGAGGATTGGTGGAATGTAGTTACTGGTTTATTTAATGCTGAATTAGGGGTATCTATCTTACCAGTATCTTATCTTGCTCAAACCAAAAACTTTAAGTTTAATTTGCGTCTTAATGTTAATCTGAGTTATTCTCTTGGAATTAATAAACCTGACTTGCTGCGCTCCTACTTAAACACATTATTCGTTAAATTCCCAATAAATTTTAGTTTTGAATTGTTTTTTAACCATGTAATAATTGTAGGTGGCGGACCTGGTTTAGTTATTGATATTTTGTATCAAAAGCTATTGTATGATGAGCCTGTTTCTTATTCTTCTTTAGCATTGGGACTGTTTTGTTCATTAAAGTATGAATACTGGTTTGGTGAGAAAAAGAGATTTGCTTTTGGGGTGAATAATACTTTTAATTTTAGCCTTTATCAAAATCTTTTAGTGGGCTATCAACTACAGCTTTACAATATGATAAGAATTCCTTATCCAATAGAAAAGAAAAAAGGAGATAAATAATATGAGAATTAAAAAAACATTTTTTATCTTAGCTATAGCCATTCTTTTATGCGGATGCAGTCCCAGCTTGCTTGAAGATATCAACACCAATAATTTTGAACCTACAGATAGTAATTTAGATATAACAAATTTTGAATCAGAATATGCTATTACCTTAAAATGGGATGCTGATCCAGGTACTGATGAATACATTCTTTATCGGGATACCAATCCAGACGGAGTCTATGCAGAAATAGTATATCAAGGAACTGAACTTACCTATACAGATACAGATGTAGAAGATGTGAATAACAATGTTTATTATTATTATAAACTGGCCAAAAAGCGGGAATCAAAAATATTTGAGAAATCTTCTTATGTAGTTGGTGCTGCTTCTAGTGTAAGAAATGACCAGTATGAGTTTAATGAAGTATATAATAAAGCTGCTAGTTTTGATAATAAAACCGAGGCAAATATTTACTATTTTAGAGATGGTTTTGGTAATGAACTGGTTGATAATGACTGGTATTCAATCGAAATAGAACCAAAAAAAGTTGTTACTTTAGAAATCACCAATTTGGATAACTTAGATATTAGTAATGATATTTTTTTTATGGTTAAAGGGGAAATAAAAATCGATGGCCCAGCTGGAGGTGGAAGTTTTACAGTTACAATTGAAAATGCTGAAAATACCAAAGAAACTATGTACTTTCTCATTGGAATCGATAAAGAAGATTTTACTGGTATTGTTGGTGGCACTGGTGGTAGAATCGGCTACTATGAGATTCATTTTATTCAAGAAGAGAATATTGTTCCTTAATGATTATTCATAAATCACACTTATTTTCTGTTTTATATGAGAAAATGTAAAATAATAATAATAAATGGAGTCGTAAATGAGAAATTTTAACATTCTGATTATTATACTGATTATTTTCTTTACTGGTTGTACAGCCAGTTTATATGAAAATATTAATACCAATAATTATGCGCCAGCAGAAAGTAGCTTGAGAATAAAAAATTTTGAAAATGAGGATTCTATTACCTTAGAGTGGGATGCTGATTCAGGAGCAGATGAATACATTCTTTATCGGGACACAGATCCTTACGGAAGTTTTAGCCAGATTGTATATCATGGAACCGAACTTTCCTTTACTGATAAAAATATAGAAGGTATTTATACTGATGACCTTTATTATTTTTATTACTATAAACTGGCCAAAAAGCGAGAATCAAAAGAATTTGATAAATCTACATATGTAGTTGGTGGAGCTAGTGATGTAATGATAGATCAGTATGAAGACAATGATAAACAAAATAATGCAAAGCCATTTAATAACCCATCAAAGGCCAATATCTACTATTATAAAGATGGAAATCAAAATGAGTTAGTTGATACAGATTGGTATTCAATCGAGCTTGATCCGAGAACAATGGTTACTTTAACCGTAAAAAATATGCAGAATATTATTAATACTTATGATCCTTCTACTAATACCGGTTTTTCAGAACTATGCTATCAGGAAATGAGAAAGACTGAAACCATTAATGTGTATGAAGGTAGAGATAATATTATTTTAATCAACAATGAATATGAGTCAAAAACTAAATATTTTAAAATAAGTATAAATAAAGCTGATTTTTCAGGAGAAGATGGAACCCCTTTATCAATGGCAGGCAGAGGCGGAAAGTTTGGCTATTATGAAATCCACTTTGTCAATAAAGTAAATATTGATTAATAATAATCTTTTAAACAAGGACTGTTTATGAAC
>JAKSBL010000670.1 GCA_022361115.1 Spirochaetota bacterium
AAAAAATCCAAAGGTCCGTTTATCAGGAGTTGCTGTTAAACCAATTAAAAAAGCATCAAAATAATCCAGTACCTGTTTCCATAAATTATAAATCGAGCGGTGGCATTCATCAATGACAATAAAATCAAATTGTTCAATAGGAACATCTTTATTGTATTCCACAGGAATGGCACCGTTTTTACTGAGCCTTTGTTCCATCCAGGTGTTTTCATTAGGATTTTCTTCTTCCAGCTGTTCATCCAGCTCTTCACCTTTTAGGATTGCATACATCCGCTGGATAGTGCTGATACATACCTGACTGTCATTGGCAATATAACTGGAACTTAAACGTTGTACATTATAAAGTTCTGTAAACTTACGGTTATCATCTCGGGGCTGATATTTCATAAACTCCTGTTCGGCCTGTTCTCCCAGATTTTTCGTATCTACTAAAAAGAGTATCCTTTTAGCATCTGCATGCTTTAAGAGGCGATAAACAAAGGTGACAGCAGTAAATGTTTTCCCTGCACCTGTTGCCATCTGGATCAAGGCTTTTGGTCTGTTATGTTTAAATGATACTTCCAGATTTTCAATAGCTATTTTTTGTGCTTGCCGTAAACCGGTATGATCTAAAGATGGTAAATCATGTAATCGCCTGCGAAGGGATTTATCTTTTTTTAGCCATTCGGTAATTGTATCAGGTTTATGAAAATGAAAAACATATCGGCCTCTTGGTTTGGGATCACGAGAATCTGTAAAACGAGTCACTACGCCAGTACTTTCATAAACAAAGGGTAAAGGATCGTTGTCTAAATATTTCAGTTTACTTTTTGCATATTCTGATGATTGCTCTTCCACCAAAGTGAGCCGATGACCTTCTTCTGCCCGTTTAGCTTCAATAATCCCAACAGGTTTTCGATCAACAAATAAAACATAATCAGCAGGACCGATATTTGTTTGATATTCTCTGATAGCAATTCCCTTATTTGCAGCTAGATTTACTTTATTTTTTGATTGTACAACCCAGCCAGCATTGGTGAGCATTTTGTCTATCTTATCTCTAGCTATTTGTTCAGGATTTTGATTATAGCTATAAAATGTCATAATTCCTCTTATGTTACAAAATTGTTTAGAAGTTGAAGTAAGAAAAAAATAACAAAATTTTAATAAATATTCAGTATACTATTTTTAGGAAAGCATTTAAAGATATATTTTACACTTAACCAAAACCAATTTATACTCATAGTCGGCTGAAAAAAATATCCATGTCTGGGACACTCTTCTTATTAACTCAGCCACTGCCAGCCTGGAAAAACTGATTTTCAAGAATACCTGCATTTAGATTTTGAAATTTTAACAGCAGTCAAAAGCTAGCAGCTTTCTAATCAAAGCCAATTGAGTGAAACCAAATCATGCAGCTCACCCGTTTAACCGATCTTTCCCAGATCAAGAACGGCTTTTCTCTGTCACAGGATTAATTTTTGTAAAATTTTCCTTAAAGAAGGTAATTCAAAAGTAATTTTTTTTTAAACAAGTTGACAGAAGCGGTGTTAAAATATAAGATATAATTTCTGTGGCTATACCACCAGCCATTAACAAATTGCCTGTGCAATTTGAACAGGAGTCATCATGACCAGAGGTCACCCAAAATGCAATGAAAGTTTTTTATGGAGCGGGGACCATGGTGACTCTCTGAAAAACCAATTACTAGTGATTTTCTAAGGAGAAGTAAATGATAAATAAAAAAAACATTTTCTTTCGTAAAAAGTCTCTTTTTTTCTTTCTGCTGTTCGTTGTTCTACTCAGCTTGATTTGCTATTTGATAGCTGTTACACCTTTTGGGAATTACAATTTGCAGCCTGATCGGCCTGTTCAGCCAGTTGAGGGGAGATTTTCCTATTCTGTTCCTCTGGACCCTCATAGTCCCTGGCCTAAATTCCGGGCCAATGTATTACAAAACGGAAGGAGTCCTGTGCTGCCGGTTGTCTCGGATCTAAAGCCCTGGCAGTTTCAGACAGGAAAAGGAATTTTTAGTTCTCCTGTTGTGGATGGCGAGGGAACCGTTTATATTGGTTCGGCTGATCACAATTTTTATGCCATTACCAGGGACGGCCGTTTAAAGTGGCGCTTTGCCACAGCAGAAGTCATTGATTCTTCTGCTTTGCTGGATGACCGGCAGCGTCTTTATTTTGGTTCCGGGGATGGTTATGTCTATTGCCTGGACCGGAAAGATGGTCGTTTAATCTGGAAATTTGCAGCTCATACCCCGCAAGAGGTACAGGAACAGTTTAAAATCAAAACCTATAATGTCAACTGGTTTGAAGGCAATATCGGGATGTTAAAAGACGGCACCCTGCTTGCGCCTAATGACAACTACCTGGTTTATGCCATTGACCGGGATCTTGGGCAGAGTAAAAAGCACTTTACAGGCAATGAAATGATCTGGTCATTGCCCTCCTATAATCCGGCAACAAACAGGATCTTCTTCTGTTCTACCTTTATTGGCTTAAAAAATACCTTTGCTTATGCCTCAGACAGTGGTAAAAAGCTCTGGCACAAAGGCGGACTGGGTTCGGTTGCCGCCTCTTCCTTATTGACTTCTTCTGATCCCAGGGGGGCACTGATAGTAGGCGGATTTGATGGTATTTTAAGAGCTTTTACCCAGCAAAAGGGGAAACAACTCTGGAAACTGGCAACCAGGGATCATATTTACGGAAGCCCCGGCCAGCTGTCTGATGGAACTTTGATTCAGGCTTCTGCCGATGGTACCATTTATGCTGTTAACCCGGATGATGGTACAGTGAAGTGGGCCTTTGATACCCTGGAACCGATCCGTTCTTCACCAGCCATTGATGCCAGGGACACAATTTATATTGGCTCTGGTGAGGGAAAACTATTTGCTATTAATCCTGACGGTACTCTGCGCTGGGCTTATCAACTCATTAAAGAGGAGCGCAATGATCTAAACGCATCACCTGCCCTGGGCAAAGAGGGTATCTATATTGCCGGAGAAAGTGGCGCTGTTTTTTTTGTGCCTTATGATTATCCCTTAACTGCAGCTGGTCAGCAGGATCCCCGCTCCATATCTGGACCAGGAGAAGCCCTGCCGACTGAGGGGGATTTTTTGATTTTTACCTCAAAATTCGGGACACTAAAGATCGATCCACCCCGTCAAATTGATGCCAATCAATCCCTGGCCTTTAGTTTGCTAATCCGGAAAAAAGGAGATACCCTTCATTCTGCAATTGATCAAAAAAGTCTGAAAGTGACATTTTCCAGTAATCAGCAGGCAATGATTCATGTTTCTGCCGACAAAAAGTTTATAACAGTTATTCCCCAGCAAAAATGGTTGCCCGGACAAGATGGGAAATTTTCCATTACTTTACAAGGCGACTATTACACCCAGCTTTCCCGGCTGGGACTCAAATCCTGGGGAGGAAAAAAAAGCGGTTCTTTTCAACAGACCTTTACTTTTAATGTCTCTCAGGCCAAGGGGACTTTGCTGCCCTACCAAATCCCTGAAAAACCAGGTGATCCTGCCAGTGTGTTTGAAATCAGCCGCTTATCAGCCCCGAATCCTACCATGTTGCCTTCCTGGAATCAAATTGGCTTTGATTCTCTGCATTATCTGGCTGGTATGGTAGAAGGCAGGGGCAGCAATGCCATTGTCTGGGTTGTACCGGGTAAACTGGAGCAAGCTACTGGTCAAACAAAGATTGAACCAGCCTTAAAAGATGTCTTTGTTTTAAACCTGGAATATGATCAGGGGTGCCTTACCTTGAGCAACTTTCATGAGTTTAAACTTAGTTTTGTGGGTACCTGGGATATGCCTTTTCAATTTTACCGGCTGGCTGCCCGGGTTGATCCGGTTAGTGGTCAGCCCCTGGGCAGAGCATCAATTAATGCGATTGCCAATGGCGATGAAATTAAATTATACGGTAATTTTCTCAAACTCATGGGATTAACCGATTTTAAAACCGGATTGATGCATATTTATGGCGGTCTTAATTTTAGCTTATGGAATGAAGGGCTGGTACAAGCACCCCAAAACAGAGGCAATGTGACTATTGAAGTGGGGCAAACCTCAGCCACTGCTTTTATTTCCAATAGCCGGCTGAAAAAAGATGCCCATGTCTGGGGCATTCTTCTTATTAATTCAGCCACTGGCCAGCCAGTTGCGGCTGATTATGCCCGGCAGATTACTGTCCAGGCCGATGAGAGAGGAAATGTAACCCAGGTCAAGCTGGATTATAAAAAAAACTTGATCCAGGGAAAAGTCAGGGCCTACCTCATGATTGATACTTATCCGGCTTACCGGCAGGAAACCGAGGTTAAAAAGGATTAAAAAACCATCTGGTTCATTGATAATCCTCACATCCTGAAGTTTAGTAGAAATCAATAGCCTGAGGAAGATTGGGAACAGTATTTACTGGTAAAGTCTATTTACAGTTGTCACAAATCCAGCTCTTTTTTTCCTTTATAAAAGCAGAGGATACTTCTGACTAAGAAGTATCCTCTGCCCTCCTTTCTCCTGTAAGCAGGAGTATCTAAAGAATTGTTACATAAGGACTTTGCCTGGAGATGTCTTTTATTTTTTTACGGATTTTTTTACTGTGCAAAAATTTCTTGACAGTGATTATAGAATTTCCTATCATTCAGACTAGCTGATAATCGTTTCAAATTGATCCATCACACTAGCCTTCAATTAGTTACGAAGATAATAAATGATCTGAATTTCTGAAAAAACAAAAACACTATATGAAAAACTCTAAACTCATACTTACCTATGGTATTCATCAGTTTTTAAACTGGTTCATCGTTGGTATATTTATTCCAGTAATGACCCTTCAGTTTCAAGAAAAGGGATTGAACTTCATTCAAATTGGTTATCTGTTCTTTGGCTGGGGATTAACCATAGTATTGGTTGAACTACCAACAGGAGGACTCGCTGATGCCATAGGAAGAAAACGCATCTTTCTTATCGGCCATAGTTTTATTTTTGCTTCAGTCATTGTTCTGCTTTTTTCATGGAATTTCATAACGGTTTTAGCAGGATTCTGTTTAATGGCCTTATCAAGAGCAATTTCTTCCGGTTCCCTGGATGCTTGGTTTGTTGACTCTTTTACTGAGGAAAAACAAGGAGATCTTCAAAGAGCGTTATCTTATATTGGAGCAATTACCAGTGCTGGTTTGGGATTAGGGTCAATTTTGGGCGGGTTATTGCCAGTCTACTTTGGTTTGTTTAATGTGTATGTGCCCCGTTTTGACAGGTTTGCCGGTAATCTGTTGGCAATGCTTTTTATTATCATCCTGCTCTTTTTCTATACCTTTTACTTCATCAAGGAAGATCGCCGTTTTTACAAAGATTATAATGTATTAGATGGTTTCATGAAATTTCCAGAAATTGTTGCAACTTCTATCAAATACGGAATTAAGACACGGACTCTGTTTTTGATATTATTATCTTCTTTGATTTTTAAACTGGGATTTAACGGATTGGAAATGTTTTGGCAACCAAAACTGAAATCACTGCTCCAATCAGAAAATCAGATTTGGATTTTAGGAGTTGCTTCAACAGGATATTTTTTTGTTTCTTCTATTGGCCAATTGCTAAGTACGATAATCTGTAAGATTTTAAATTACCGGTATGCTCTTATTTTATTCATTTCGAGATTATTAACAGGATTTTTTTATTTTTTTATTGCAGTCCAGATGGATAGATTATCATTTATCGTATTTTACTGGCTGATTTTTGCTGTTTTTGGAATACAAAGTTCCCCTTATTTAACCGTATTTAATCAAAAGGTTCCTGAATCTCAACGATCAACTCTACTTTCCTTTGAATCTCTGTTATCAAGATTTGGTGTTTTACTGGGGGCGGTTTTAATGGGCTATATTGCTGAAAACTATTCAATAGCAAATGCCTGGACAATTGGAGCAATAATCGTTACAGCATCAAGTGTTTGTTTTCTTTTTTTAAAAATTGAAAAGCAGTAAACCCAATAATAATCTGGTATCCATGCTTCAGACAAGCTTGGGTCAGAGAATTCAGATTCTTGACACTTAGGTTGACAAGCCTGATCTCATAAGCGTAGTAATCCTGAAATTTATTTAATTATGTATTATACTGTAAAGTAAATGAATCATTTATCTTATACCGAATATGCTCCTGATCCGGATCTGTTAGATTTTATCCACTGCTACTATACTATGGAGTATCCTTTACATGATGCTTTTAGTCTTAAAAATCAGCGGATGCTGCCGCTTGGCAACACCGAATTGGTGATCATTGTTGAAGGTTCATTTTGGGAAATCAATGACTCTCAAACCAAAATGATCCCTCAAGCATTTATACTGGGCCAGCAGACAAGGTACCGGTGCTTTGTTCCGGGTAATACTTTGAAGCTATTTTCAGTTGTTTTTAAACCCTTTTCACTCTACTTTCTTTTGAAAATATCGGCAAAAAATCATGTAAATGAATTGATCCCTGTTTCAACAATCAACTCTGAATTAACTGATTTTTGCTGTCGGCTCAGAGAATCAAAAGACAATGCTGCAAGAAAAAAACTCTGCGATTCGTTTTTTACCGGTATGTTCTTGAAGCAGCAGCCAGAATTAAAATTACCAATCCGTAAAATTATTCAAGACCTATATCAAGTTAATGCTCTTTCTCCAAAAGATGCGGCGCAAAAATTCTGTATTTCCCTGAGTAAATTAGAACGAAACTTCAAAGATTATGTTGGGATAACGTATAAACATTTTCACCGCATTATTCGTTTTAGCAATCTGATTAACCTTTTTCCCAATGATACTAGCTGGAATCATTATATTTTTGAATTAGGATATTTTGATCAGCCCCACTTTATCAAGGAATTTAAAGAATTCACCGGATTAACACCAAATCATTATTTTAAAGCAGAAAGAAGTATACTGGAAAAAACCTTAATTCCAAACGCCGATTTTTTACAATACAAGTGATCCATTGTTTTGTATTGTTTTTATAGGATTTCATTTTAATCAACATAAGAGGAGTCAGAATATGAATCTTATAAAAACTGAATTAAAGTTTTTTTTCGGGGATCATCCCAAACTATTTGATGTTTTATTCATCAATATCTCAACCATCATAATTGGTTTTGTTTTGGTTTTCCTGGTACCGCAAATCAGAGAAAATACCACATTATTACAAAAAATTATCATTATCATCATTGCCTGGGATGATCTGGGGGGTGTCATTGCCAATTTAACCAAGTCAACCAACAGGTTTCATGCAGCAAATAAAAAAATGCGGTATTTTTTTTATTCAATCCATTTTATTCAACCACTGGTATTATTTATTTTTTTTGAAGCAGGTTTTTTCTTTTTTTTATTTACCTGGCTTTATCCGGTAGGATCAGTCATAATCCTGGAATTTTTAAAAGAAGAGCAAAAAAATACCATAGCCGGATTATTATGGCTATCAGGTATCATCTTTTTCATTTACTTTCTTGAAGTACCAGTGATATTACTGTGGTTTGGTATCACCTTTTTGACGAAATTAATCATTTGCTATGGAATCAACCATTTTCCTGAAACGAAAAAATAAATGAACTGTTTAGTTGATCAGAAGCAAAAGTATTTATTTGCTGATTTTGATTTAATTTTTCTGACAGTTTAATTTTGGTGATCAGAATGGAGAGATCTTTTATTTTTTTGTGGATTTTTTTCTTTACTTTTACTTTGCAAAAATTTATTGACAGCGATTATAGAATTGCCTATCATTTAGTGGAGGATTATCTCATCCAAGAAGGTAAAAGATTACACCTGGAATGTAAAAAAATTAATATTGCAGATGGTTATTATTTTGAGAGTCCCTACCCCCTGGTTCTTGGAGATAAGATTTGCCTGAAGTTATAGCAATTTTTAAGAAACATATGGTTCCCTTCTATAAGAA
>JAKSBL010000179.1 GCA_022361115.1 Spirochaetota bacterium
TAGCTGGTAAACTCAGCAATAAATCGTAGTGGGCGTCCCATAAATAACTCCTTGTTTATAACTTTTTTGTCTCTCATTAGTATTAATGATTTTTTATTCAAAAGTTATGACAAAGAGGAAAATATTTTTTGTTTTTTTTAAACAAGATGCTACTGTAAGCCACAATAAACAGATTTGAATTCAATACTAGAGGTACCAGGTACACAGAAATCAGATAAAAAAAATCAAAAATCTGTGCCAGGCATAATATTTGATCCAATAAATCTAGAATCTAGTGCCAGGCACAAATAAACTTCAATAACTTCTGCATCTTTACTTTTTACTTTGATCATGATATAACAAATTATTAAATCGAATGTCGAATTTTTCATTAATTTTGGTTTTTAACAGTAAAATAAAAATTTTTCAACCGAATAAGGTAGAAAATAACATTTCAACTCTAAAAATCTCCGCTAAGGTAAAACTCAACATTCGGCCAATAGAAAAAGGAGAAATATATGGCAGATCAAGATATCACTAAAGTTAATATAGAAGTCCCTAAAAAATTATTTAATTTAATCGCTGATATGGCAAAAAATGCTAACCAGGAATTTAAAACCAATTTAAGTGCAAAAGACTTAATTGAAAAATGGGTAATTCAGTATTTTGGTACAAAAAACGCTCTGGATATTATGGCTTTTTCAACCCAAAAATTTCCTGAACCACTAAAAGATAAAACTTCACAAATCATGGATTTATTTCAGACTTTTCAACAGACAGCAATTAAATTTGATGAAATATCGACTCAATCTAATCAGCTTTTTAAAGAGGTAATTAACATTCTGGAAAATATTCCTGAAACAAAAGAACAGAAGGAAGAAGAGATAAATTAAAAAACTACTGCAAGGAAAAATGATGAATCAACATTTAAAAAAAATCTGCGTTTTTTGTGGATCTGGAATTGGGAATAGCCCTGAATATGAAAAACAGGCTCAGCAATTAGGTAAGCATTTAGCTAAAAATGGGATTACCATGGTTTTTGGAGGTGGAAATGTTGGTCTAATGGGAGCGACAGCTTTGGCAGCTCTAGAAAATTCTGGTAAAGTAATTGGCATTATTCCCGAACTGATTCATAAAATGTTAAAAAAAGTGAATCCCCTGCCCTTGACTGAAACACATATTGTAAAAGATATGCATGAAAGAAAAGCCATGATGTATGACTTAGCTGATGGTTTCATAATCCTACCTGGAGGAATCGGAACCATTGAAGAATTTTTTGAAACTTATACCTGGTATCAATTAGGGTATCATAATAAACCCATTGGTTTACTGAATATCAATGACTTTTATGAAAAACTAATAACCTTTTTAAAACATATGATTGATGAAGGCTTTTTCCGACAAGAATATTTAAATCAGTTAATCATTGATAAAGATCCAAAACAATTGATTCAAAAAATTAACCAGCATCAACCACTCTATATTGATAAATTAAAAAGCTCAACTAATTAGGCTGTTTAGCAACTCTGGCAACACTTCTTCATAATCACCAACAATTCCTAAATCAGCTAATTGAAAGATTGGCGCTTCTTTATCTATATTAATTGCTACTATTTTTTTACTGGATCGAATTCCAACCAGATGCTGCACTGCTCCGGAAATACCAATAGCAATATATAAATCCGGGGACACAATTTTCCCAGATTGTCCTACTTGATATGCATGGTTCATCCAACCTGCTTCAACAATTGCTCGGGAGCAACTTACCTGAGCTTTTAGCTGTTCCGCTAGTTGGTATATTTTTTTTATATTCTCTTTCTTCCCTATCCCTTTACCAAAGGAGACTAATATTTTAGCTTCCTCAATATTAACCAATTTCGTATCATTAACCATAGTTTGAATAATCTTTACAGCCTGGGTTTCTAAAGGAAATATAAGACGCTTTTTAATAATTGTGGGATTTTTTTTGCAAACCAAATCTGCAGCAAAATCCTTAGAAAAAACATGAGGACGAACAGTAGCCATTTGAGGCCGGGTTTTCTTTGCTACTATAGTTGCCATGATATTTCCACCAAAAGCAGGACGTATTTGCTGTAATAATCCAGTATTATCAATTTCTAAGGCAGTACAATCTGCTGTTAAGCCAACCTCTAAGCGGCTGGCAATTCGTGGAGCCAATATTCTACCTAAAGGCGTTGCTCCTAATAATACAATGTTTGGCTTTATTTCTTTGATAAGCTGAGAAATCACCTGAGTATAAGTTCGAACATCAAAATGCTTGAGTTCGGCTGCTGGATAATGATAAATCCTGTCAGCAAATGCCAGAGTTTTTTTATCTTTGGGTAAATTACCGCCTAAAACAACCAGATTTACCTGACCAGGGAAAACATTGGCCAATTGACAGGATTTTATTCCTATTTCATAAACAACCTGCTTAAAATAGTGTAACTGCTCTTCCCATTCAGCAAAAATGAGGATACTATTTGAGATATTTCGCATATCTATTCCTGATATTTTATAATTGGATCAATAATTTGTAATAATTCACTTACTGCTAATTGAGAATTTTTACTATATTCTAATAACTTTCCCTCTTTGTGTTCAACTGGTACAGCAATTTTTACTACCCTTGTGGGAGAACCTTTTAATCCAATTTTACCTTTGTCAAAGGATAAATCATCAAATCCAATAGTATGTAACTTTTTTTTGCGGCTAGTCAGGATAGCCTGTAAAGAAGGAAAACGTCGAATATTAGATCCCCCGGAGATAGTAACGACTAAAGGAAGAGTAGCCTCATATTCTAAGTATCCACGTTCATTTTCTCCTTTAATCCGGATTTGATTGGAGTCAACACGAGTGATATTAAGCGCATAATTTACTTGATCCAGATCTAAAATTTCAGCCATTTCACAGGGAACCTGGGCTGTATCACCATCAATAGCTTGCTTTCCAGTAAGGATTAGATCAAAAGGGCTTAATAACTCTCTTATTGCTGTACTTAAAATATAAGCAGTCGCCAGACAATCACTACCGGCAAAATGAGAATCACAAAGATGATAAGCTTCATCTGCTCCCAGCTCTAAACAGCGTTGTAAGACTTTTTTTGCTTGAGGCGGGCCCAAAGTAATTGTAGTAATTTTACTTTGCCTGTAAATTGATTTTAAACGGACAGCTTCATCTAAAGCATATTCACAAAAGGGATTTAAAATAGCTGGTACTCCTGAACGGATTAAAGTTCCTTTCTCTTCATCAATCAAAATCTGATCCGTATCAGGAACCTGTTTTACACATACAATTATATTTAACAATTTTTTACCTCATCAAGATCAAACATATTACCCCGGTTGAGTAATCCATGGGGATCAAATATTTTTTTGACTTTCTTCATTTCAGCTATTCCATTCTCTCCATACATCATCTCCAGATAGTGGTGCTTCATTTTACCAATACCATGTTCAGCTGACACTGTTCCTCCCCAGGTAATAACCTGGTGAGCAATCCTTTCATAGATTTTTTTTCCTAAAGCGAGTTCCTCTGGATTGTTTGGTAAAACATTAACATGCACATGGTTATCGCCAATATGTCCAAAAATGACATATTCAAGTTTTGACTGGGTTAATTCACTATAATAGAGTTCCATTAATGGATTGAAATACTGATCTGGAACAGAAAAATCTGTACCAAGTTTATGAAGCTGGGGATATTGGATTTTACGCTGAGCAATAATCGAATTCACTGTTTCAGGTAAAGCATGTCGAAATTTTTTTAGCCTTTCTTTCTCTCTTTTAGCATAAGCAACCCAGGAATTTTCTAAAGAAAAAGGAGTATCATTCATCA
>JAKSBL010000159.1 GCA_022361115.1 Spirochaetota bacterium
TAAAAATAAAAATATCAAAAATTATATAGGATACTGTTATTACCATGGTCAGGATTTAGAAAGGGCAGTTCAAGGTGATGGGTTATTTTTATCATTTGGATCAATAGATCCAAAAAAAGAAAAAGAAGATGGCCCTGAAATAGGAAAAATTATTGAAAAAGAATTAAAAAAATATAATTTTAAAGTATCATGGAGTGGAACATTTAAGGAAAGAATATTAATTGAAGAGATAGATTGGAAAAATAGAATAAAAAGATGATGGTTAATTATCAAAAATTACATTGTCTAACGAGACTGTAGGAAAACCCATTTTATAACTTCTTAATTTTATTTTTAAAATACTCTTTTTGCGAATACTTGTTGACAGCGATTATAATTTTTCCTATCATTAAGTAACGTTTTTGAATATGAGCGTAGTTTTGTCATCTTGAAAGTAATAGTCATATCACCCCGGAAAACATTTCTTTTGTTTTCTGACCTTAAAACAATCAGATTGCTTTTTTTCAAATAAAAATGAACAATAATCAAATCACTTAGAAGGAGAAAGGTATGAAATGGTTAGATACTATCTTAGCAGAAAACAAGAATTTTAGACAGTCTGTGTCACAAGAAGCATTACCAACAGAGAGAGAGTTATGCCCTTATGCAGTTATTACCTGTATGGATCCAAGAGTCAATTTATCCTCAATTGGCGTGTTGCCTTTTGATACATCAGGTCAAATACAATCACAGGTAAGAATAATAAGAACCTTGGGAGGGATAGCGGAAAGTAGATCACTCGTTGTCGGAATTCATTTGGCAGGATTTAAAGAAATCGCTGTTTTGATGCACAGTGATTGTGGCTGTAGTGTTGCATATTCCAAAATTGATAAGATGATAGAAAATCTAGAGTCAAATTTGACACCAACAAAGCTTGAAAAGTTTAAAAAAGAAATTGGGGTTCCCTTTCGTGAAAATCTAATTGATTGGCTTGGTGCTTTTGAAGATCCAAAAAACGCCGTTATTAAAGAAGTAATGGCTTTAAAACAAAACAGCTTCATACCCGATGGTTTAATTATTCATGGACTGGTTTATGATCTTAGCAGCGGCGGAATCGAAGTTGTAATAAATGGCTATACTACTTAAGTACTTGCTCTCTTTCCCCAATAGCTTTGGGTCTTCAATAATACAGGCTTTTTAGGTAGATCATCATCATAGTATCCAAGTGCATAGTAAAGGCTATCGATTTTACAACTTAAAAGCCGGTAGGATTTTTGCATCTCCATTTTTGGTGCACAGTAACTTTGTGGGACTGATCCAGATAATGAAGATGCAAAAAAACAAATAAATAAAATTACTAAACCTATTTTAATTGGTAAACTCCCTTGCTTTAAGGAGAAGGTTTGCTGCTCATCAATCTCAGTAGTAAAGAAGTAATCCTTCCAGGAGGTATAAATATGTATGGAGTTAAAAAATCATCAACAGGGAAAAAAATTTTTGTTTTAGTCCTGCAAACAGCCTTTATGTTGCTGGCAGTCTTAATCCTGATGGGTAAAATAAAAATTCCCTTTACAACAGTCAATTTACAAGACACTTTCCAATTTTATCGCAGTCTCACTCTCTTTATAATGATATTCATCACTTACTTACGGATGTCCTTTACTTTGCTTGTACTCCTTAAGCGTGAAATGGGTTGGGAAGAGGCATTATCAGTTCCCTTTGCATTTTTACTCTATTATGTGGGCTTTTCAATTTTGTCACTTTTTAAAAAAGTGCCTTATAATGGGGTGGAATATGCAGGCATTACACTTTTTATCTTAGGAGCTTTTATCAACACAACATCAGAAGTATTGCGAAATCAATGGAAGAAAAAAAGTGAAAATCGTGGAAAATTATATACAAAACATTTTTTTGCTTTATGTCGTCATCCCAATTATTTAGGTGATCTTTTATGGGTTTCCGGTTTTGCCTTTGTCACTCATAATCTCTATTCTGCCATCATACCACTTTTTTTATTCTCCTTTTTTGCCTTTTATAATGCTCCTATTTTGGAAAAATATCTGGCAAAGAAGTATAGTGAACAATTTTATGACTATAAAAAAAGGGTAAAAATGTTAATTCCTTTTATTTTTTAGTTTGTTTAAATTAAAATAATTGTCTGTCCATAAGATTGAAAGGAAAAATGGATATACCGGATTGTATTATTGTCATCTTAGCCGCCAGTTATTTTACAGCAATGAAATTTCATTTTTATCTTTTCTCCTGCTTTTCAGCTTTTAAGTATTCATGTTTTGTAAACTGAAATACCTTTTCAGCCCCAATTACTGACCACGTGCCGGATCACACCCAATTGTTACCAGGCACTAAGTTTATTAAAAAATTGATTAACCAGTAAATAAATAGTAAAATATTTTTGAGTCTTATGAAATCGAGGTTCTAAAAATATGAACGGCAAAAAGATATTATCAAAAAATATGACCATAAAGGATTTTGATAAGGGTTACTGGTATGTTCACGAAATTAGGGATTTTGCAAAGAAGATAGGTATCCCAAACAGCTCTCAACTTAGAAAAGACGAACTAGAGGAGTTAATTAAGGTCTACCTGACAACCGGTGAGTTAAAGGCATCTTCAAGAAAAATGTTAAAAAAAACCGGGCTTAAAGATATTGAAAAGGGCCTTCATCTTTCTTTAGAGATAGTCAATTATACAAGTAATAAAGAGACAAAAAAATTTATATTAGATGAAGCTTTAAAAAAAGTAACTGAATTAAAAATTAAGTCCGGTGTATGGTACCGCTTAAATCGCTGGAGAGATGAGGAGATGACTCTTGGTTCAAAGATTACTTATGGAGATTTAGTAAATAAGTTTATTGAGTTAAACCAAACCAAAGAAAAATTTGAAAAAATTGAAGTTGGCAGGTATATTAACTTTCTCTCAGACTACCTGCGCCATGAAAAAAACGCAACAAGAGATGAAGCAATCATTGAGTGGAAAAAGTTAAAGGAATTAGATATTAAAAAAGATTACCAGTCCTGGAAAAAGTTTCATAATGAGATTTAAGTGATAGGATTTAGTTAATATCATTGGGCAAAACATGCTTTTTTGATCGTACACATAGAATTTATTTACTAATTTTGGTTTGTTTCTTTGCCAGACATTTTTTTTGTGATTTTAAGCAGGATTTTTTATTTATTTTGTGGATTATTTATATGCTTTTTTGCGAATACTTATTGACAGGGATTATAATTTTTTCTATCATTTAATTAGCATAGACAAATTGATAAACTTCAGTTAATATCTTTTTTTAATAACCTATTGTTTTTAACTTTTCTAAGTAAATTATTAAAAATTAAAGAGGTTCTATGATGAAAAAAATCCTTATATTAATTTTTTTAGTATTTTCAATTTCATTTATTTCATCCAATGAAATAAAGAGGAATAGTTTTTCCTTTAATTTAAATCAACCATTCAAGATAAGCAATTATAAAAAACAAGTTTCCGATGATGTTAAGTTAAAAAGGATAAAAATAAATATAATAGTAGATTCAGTTTTTGTTATTACCGGTAGTTTAATATTTATACCTGGTATTTCTATCATCCTTGCAACAGCATTAAGAAATAAATTAGCCAATTCTGGAAATATTAAGGTCCAGTTTTTGGACAGCACAAATTTATATATAACTGGTGGTATACTAGCTGGTTCCGGTGGGCTGACTTTTTTAATTGCCCTTATCTTTCTGATAGTTGATTCAGTAAGATATAGAAATGTAAAAAATAAAATGAATAAATTGGCCTTTAATATGTCGGGTAATATTGATAAGTTAAAACTGGCAATTGTTGCAAAGATCTGACTATGAATGTGGCAACTGGCTGAATGGTATTGCCAGAATCAAATGTACAAATAAAGATTATAAACATGAACTTTTTTACCTTTCTCCTGTAAACAGTGGCATCTCTGCCCATCCTGTCATCAAAAAAGGCTATTGTTATTATCAGAACACCTATCAAAAGAAGTAATGCTGATATTTCAAAAATAATTCATGGGCTGATTACTGATTTTTATCAAAAAATGAGTAGCAAAGAAGATATTAATCTACCGGATATTCCTGGTTTTGAAGAAATATCTGACCAGTCATCAAGACAGGCCTGGGCCAGGCTAGTCAGTAAAATCTATATGGATTATTAATACTCTTTTGCCAATACTGGTTGACAGGGATTATAGTTTTTCCTATCATTTGTATATTATCTGAATCTCTCATTATTATATAGTCCATGCAAAAAAGAAATCCCGGGCATCCTATTATTCCCGGAAGGCGGGGAGTGTTATCCTTCCTCCTCCCTGTTAGCAGAGTATGAGAAGGCAAAAAGATTATAACGATTTTGCCGCAACTAATTTGGAAAAAAATGGAGTAGGCCATGCATTTTGTAGATAAAAGATCAAATCTTCCTTTATCATTTGTATATGGAAAAACAGAGGGACATTCTTTTAATACAGGTTTTAATGATACAATCGATAAGAATGATTTAGTAAAAGAGTATTATTATGCAATCTTTCGAAATGGATATTCTCCGGTTAAAAGACGCAGAACAAATAACGTGATTAAAATGGAAAAATTATATTCTCTTTTATTTGATTCCTCTGGTACTTGCTGTCCTCTATCAAATCCCTCAATTCTATGGAAATTAACTGCTGTTGATTTGGGAAAGTATGAGAGCACTAGTGGTGATATTATAAAAAATGAAAATCTATCCTTTAGTGATCGGGTGGAAAAAAGATGGTATTCCAGTTCGGAATTTGAGTATTATAAACATAATGTGTTAGAACGATCGGGATATTATCAAACTGTGTATCAGGATTCAGGATATTATTCCGGAACATATCGGATAGACCAATTTAGCAATGATCTTTTTAATTATGAAGTACCCAGTACACCTGAAACTCAGCCTCAA
>JAKSBL010000026.1 GCA_022361115.1 Spirochaetota bacterium
AATAATCATTGGGGGAAATGAGTGGAGAATGCAAAATATTGCATATCGTAATAATTAAACCTAAAGATTCAGATTTATTTTTAACAAAATTATCTTTGAACCGATAAATCTGCGTTAATCTGTCAGAAAAACATTTGATTATTTTATGAAAAAATTAACCATTTCTACCCGATTTTTTACATCTGCTTTTTTAAATATTTTGTAGATATGATTATCTATGGTTTTACGGGAAAGATATAATTTGTGAGCGATTTCTTTATTGCTATAGCCCTGGTTGATCATTAATATGATCTCTTTTTCACGGTCAGTAATGGAATATTGAAATACTTTTTCTTCATTTAATTGGGGAGCAATCTGTTTGGCAGGTTGAGTATATTCTTTTTGATAAAAGTAGTAAATCATTTTGATATTTAAAAAGAGAAAGCAGAGTATGAGATTAAGAAATAGTATTTTCATCAAAACCGCTGATATTAAATCAGTCTGATAATAAAAAGCATAATAACCAACAAACTGATACTGGTATAGGATAGGATAAACAAAGTATTTTTTTTCTACAACAAAAGGAAAAGTGGATTGTATAGCATACTGATTCTTAAAGTACCTAGCTTTCATTTTTTTTAAACGGTAATTGTGTAAAAGAAGAGGTTCTTGCTCAAATCCAGTGATTATATCTTTGAATGATTTAATGAGCACATTTTGTATTGCTTCCTGATTTCCTTGATAGTATTTATTAGCTAATTTTTTATCTTTAATTCGCAAGGCTGATTCTAAGATATTTATGTTTTTATCCAGATAAAACAACCCCATAGCTGACAGGTTTTTTTCTAAAGATTCGTTTTCAAAATCCAGCATTCGATACCAGAGATGGTGTTTAAAGAGTTCTTCTAATTGAATACTGACTTTTTTTGAGTGAATATGGTTTAAATTAATTTTCGTTCCTATAATCTGTTTATGTATCTGAGAGGCTTGAGAAAAAAGAGAATTTTGTTGATCATGATAACGACTGAAATGGAGGAAGAGTAAATAAATGAAATTAATCAAGATGATGGTTATGATCATAAAGTAGAGTTGATGGTGCTTTATCCAGATGAATAAATGAAAAATTTGTTGGTGAAATGAATAAAGCAATACAAAGATGAAAAAACCTGCAGTGATGAAATTAAAAATTAATAAAAAGGGGAGGATTGTATAAACTGTAATCTGAGAATTTTCTGTGCGGATGGCTGGATCAATGATTCTCTTAGCATTTTTATCACATACCCAGATAGGGATGAAGCGGTCTTTAATATAGATAACATATTTAAAATCATGTTTACCTGGATCGAAAGGCAGCTGTATTGTCCATTTTTTATTGATACTGTTTTTAGAATTGATGCTTCGCTCAGGTGTTAAAACATAATTTGGATTATCCGGGTCCCAATCTGAAAAATAGCCGGCTATCAGAACTTTTTCAATTTCAGGAAACTCCTTAACATTATTTTCTACTAAAACTTCGGCCTCTAAGGGTAGGGTGAAAGTGAACTCAACTGGTTGGCTGAGTTTTTTTTCTATGAATAAACTGAGAATATTGATGATGATTACAAAGGGGAGTAGAATGGCAGGGATGTAATGTAGGGTGATGTTTTGCTTTTTCTTCAAATTTATCCCTCAAGATTACCCTCATAAGTTTTGTGTTATTCTGATTCAATATGAGTGCATCTGTGGTATGGATCATATCATTTTTTTTTGTGTTCTTCAAATTGTTCTTTTTAATTCTTGTAGTATGGGAAGGCTAGATAATTTGTATAGATTAAAATATCAATATAGCTAAATTTACATTTTTTTCAGATTTATTGAAGTTAAATCAACAATATATTTTTTTTTATTTTTATCTATAAGTGCTACTTGATTTATTGATAACCACTTAAATTCACCTAAGTAATTCGAATAAATAAATTCATCTGGTTGTACTGTAATTATTTTTCTTTTTAATATTTCTTCTCCTTTAATAGAATTTATAATCATAAAAATATTAAACTCATCTAGTTCATGTTCACAAAAAACACTAGCAATATAATCATTTTTAGTATTTTTAACCGGCTTTTTCCAAATCCAATTATTAATGTAATTATTCTCAATAACTTTTTTGTATGCTTTATTAAAAGGTTCAATTGGCCAATCTTTTTCTTTAACAATAATATCTATTCCCTTTTTTAAAGTTTCTAAAATATTTTTTTTCTTCTCATGATTGCTGGCTTTGAAATAAGCATCAATATTAAACTCAACTTCAATTGTATATACACCTAAAAAATCTCTAACTATTTTATTGTTAACTTTATCTACACAATCAATTAGTATTTTCCAACAGTTTTCTGTTTTGAACTTTTCAAAAAATCTTTCATATAATGAAGCAATACAACGAACTTCATATCTAAATTTAGATCTTTTATTCTTATCATTAATATTTGGTATATCTAAATCAAATTCTTTTAGTATTTTCATTTTATAAATTCCTAGTTGTTCTGTATTATGGTCTCCTATGAAAACGCATTGAATTACCTTGTGCTCTAAGGTTTGTAGCATTTATCCTTTCCAATCGTAATGCTGCTGCTCTGGTACCAATATTTGTTTGTACTATTCTTGCTCCATACTGATTATAACCAGCTGCTCTATTAAAAGCATTTACTTGAACATTTGCCCTTGGTGATGTTCCATTTAAATTTAACCTTTGTCCACTTATACCTGTTTTAACAACATTATTTTCTTTTTTTGTCTATAATCTTTTTTACAGTCTTTTTTGTCATTTTTCTCTTAAATTAATTTTTTTCAATTTTCATAATAGCTTTTTTTGCTTCTCTTCTAACCAATGGTTTTGGATGGTTAAGAAGAGGTTTAATATGAGGAATAGCTTTTTTTGTTTTAAGTTTTCCAAGTGCAGTTACAGCATGAGAAATTACATCATCATCATTAAGTAAATTTATTAAAACATCTATTACCTGTTGATCTTTCAATTTACCAAGACCAAATACAATCATTTGTCTAGCTGTTCCATATTTTTTATCTGTTGCTAACTTAATCAGTTCATCTAAAATATCATCACTAGCAAGAACGCCTAAAGCATTGCCGATAGCCCAACGGAGACCAAATCCAGAACTTTCTTTAACATTCTCAAACTCAGCTAATAATAGAGATGTAGCAGTAGTATTCATAGCCCATTTTACTGACAATGCTCTAACAATATCTTCCTTATAGGATGATCAATTCTGTTCCTAAGGATTACAACTAATCCATCCAGTTCCTTGGAAGTAAACTTAAAAGTGATTTTGTTATGTGAGGATGTGAGTTATCATCTTCTTCCACTCAGGATTCGCCATAAGGAGTATACTCATAATAATCGTATTCTTTACCCTTGTTATAAGATTACAATGGATTATCAAAGGGTATCTGATGCACACTTTTTGTACCATAAA